>DATAMG010000105.1:0-27411 GCA_036260705.1 Chitinispirillaceae bacterium
AATGCATCCAGATAGCCTCCCAGAGAATCAACCAGGCCCAGACCCTTTGCCTGCTTACCAGTAAAAATGCGACCATCAGCAATAGCTTTGATCGAATCACGACTGATTTCTCTTGCTCTGGCTACATCATCTATGAATTGATTGTGGGTGTCATCAAGAAGGGATTGGATAATAAGGGTTTCACCATCGGACATTGAACGATAACGATTCGCAATATCCTTGAATTTTCCGGCTTTTAAGGTACGCATCTGCACGCCGATCTTATTGGCAAGGTCTTTATACAAGGGAATAGTCAAAATGACTCCTATACTGCCGGTCAAGGTGCCAGGGGAAGCATAGATACATCTGGCAGGACTGGCAATGTAATAACCACCCGAAGCAGCTACACTACCCATACTTACAACCACTGGTTTACCAGCTTCTTTAAAACGCAATATTTCCCGGTAAATTTCCTGTGAAGGGGCAGTTGCACCACCGGGGGAATCAATTTTCAATAGAATTCCAACAATGGTCTTATCGTTTCTAAATGAGTTTAGTTGCTTGACAATATTTTCAGAATTTAAGATTACCCCATCGACTTTTATCAGTCCTATCCGCTTAAGTGAAGCAGATGGAATGGGTGAATGAGCTCCTGCTAAAAGAAAAATTCCAAGTATAACAGGCAGGATAAGTATAGTAATAATTAAAAAACGCTGCAAAAGTTTCACATTTCACCTGTCCGGATAACTTTTATCGTATCTCCTGGCATCAAAACTGAATCCGGATTCAGTTTGTTGTATTTGTAAAGATTTTGAACCGGAATTCCGAAAGAATTTGCTATTCGCCAAAGATTATCACCTTGTTTAACTTCATAATAAACTACAGAAGATTCTTGCAGATCTGTTGATCCATTAAAAAAATTGGATGGGATTAAAAGAGTATCACCTGCTTTTATTACGGAGGATTCATTAAAGTGGTTTATAGTACGAAGCTGTTGAATTGGAATAGAAAATATGCGGGAAATTCCATAAAGAGTTTCTCCCTCAGAGACCTTGTATTTCATAGATCCATTATTAGCAGCTGGCTTTTTGGCGGCTACAGCAGCATTGGATCCTGTATTAGATGGCTTTTTGACAATAAGTACCTTATCAGAGTAGATAATGGGGTTTTTGCTATCCAGATTGTTCAGAACAATCAGCTCATCAAGACTCATCGAAAAATTTCGGGCAATTGAGGAAGGGGTATCGCCCGGCTGAACCCTGTATTCTATTTGTCCAGGAGAAAGTACTGGAGCCTGGATTTTATTTTCTTCCGGATTACTTTGATCGCTATAGAGTGTCAGTAATTGTCCAACTTTTATCTCTGTATCATTATCTAACTGATTCCAACAGCATATCTGTTCCGGCAAAATCCCGAAAAGCTCCGAAATTCGCCACACTGAATCACCAGCTTTAACCTGATAGATTATTTTCTGCCCGCTTTTTGTTACATGGTCTTCAGCTGGCAAACTGTTTTGAGCAATCTTCTTATTAATTTGATGGTCAGGATTTGATCTGCTTATAGGTATTGGAATAAGCAAAAATTTCCCGGCAATGATTCTATTGTTTTTCAGCCGGTTAATGGATCGGATCGGTTCGGCAGGTACTTTAAAATGTCTTGCAATACTGCCAATATTATCTCCACTTTTGATTTTATATCTATACCATTTAACTTTTCGAGAATCGGGAATTGTGGCATAAAACTCATTGAATGCCTGTGCATATCCCTGTGGCAGATAAAGAAGAACATTGCTCATATCTGGAGGAGTACACCAATGAAGAATATGAGGATTGGATTGGCGTAATGTATCGTAATTGATATTTAAACCTTGTGCAATATCCCTCAAATCCAGACATTCGCTTATTCTGACCGTATCAAATGAAAGGGTAGCTGTATCCGATGGCTTTTCCAGATTAAAACAAGTAGGATTTTTTGCTATGGTAAGTGCTGCCAGAAATAATGGTACATAGTTCATTGTTTCTTTTGGTAGATTGAGTTCCCAGTAACTTCGACTGTTACTGCGGGAGATGGCCTTGCTGAGTCCACCCTCACCACAATTATAGGCCGCTATAGCTAAATGCCAGTCATTAAAATTCTGGTATAACTTTTTCAGGTATCTGGCTGCGGCGATTGTTGATTTTAGCGGATCTCGTCTTTCGTCCAGCCAGTAATTGTTCCGTAAACCGTAAATTTTACCAGTTGATGGAATGAATTGCCAGATGCCGGAAGCATGAGCATGTGAATACGCTTTCGGTCTGAAACCACTTTCAATTAGAGGAAGATAGGCAAGATCATTCGGAAGATCGTGCTGTGCGAATATACTTTTCATTATTGAAAGGTATTGGCTCGCTCTGGGAATCCAGTAATTAATGGTAGTTTTACGGTTTTTGTGATAGTAGTAAGCTGCACGCAAAACCCTTTCATTCCAGATTATCGGCAAGTCATAAGATGTTGATTTGCCACACAGAAGGCTCTGCATGAAAATGCTGTCGCTTGAGGTATAATTCATGGAGTCCAGGGACTTAAACATTTTTTGTTCGTAGGCCAGAGTTACTATTTCTTCTGGAATCTGAAAATCAGGAGGCATAATTTCTGTGTATATACTCAGTATTTCATTGAGATGTTCCTCATAAGAAATTGAATCTGAACTCCGATCCCCTATAATCTCAATTGCGATTTTCAGGAGAGAATCAGCTTGGAAAAAATTCTTTTCATTACAATATTTTTTTGCAGCTGTGATCAGCTCTGCAGGATTATCGGAGCTATTACTATATTGATCAGAAATTGCCAGAGAGTCTTCAATATCGGTGTTTATGAAAAATGGATTGGAATTATTATCTGTAGCTGTTTTTCTGGATGATCTGGTGAGGGCACAACCAGAAAATAAAATAAGAACAGTACTTGTTAAAAGAGCATGAAATAATATTCTATGTTTGCTTCTCACCAAAGTCCCTGTAAGCATGAAAAATGTTACTGCGAAAATTGTGACAAATTGATTTTCTTACAGCGCTAAAATTATATCATGGGACATTAGCAAATGCAATATTTATGGGAAATCGAAAGTTCAAGCAGCTTGTTTGGCAGCAAGTTGCTGAAGCTGAATTTTGATACTTTTGGTGAAAAGGCTTCCTCTTCGGGTTCTGCATTCGATCACTGCACTCCGGATATCCTCTTGCACTCGCTTTAAATCAGAACCACAGTAATTAACGAATAATCGGGTCTTCTGTGAGCATTCCTGATAATGCGAGCACTGGGTACAGGATACTTTTAAAGATTGCATCATTATCTCCTGATTTGTGGTGAAAACCAGTGTGTCAGTTATCTATATAGTATACTCAACAACTGGTTGTATGTCAACAGAAAAATACCCTATGTATTGTGGGGGGCGATTACTTATTGAATTGCAGTGATTTAAGAGGAATTCACCAGTGAATTTGAAAAAATAGTATGAATTGCATAAGCAGATAGTAGAAGCCAGCTAAAAAGCTGGCAAAAAAGGTTTTAATCAAGCATTCGTGCCTGTTTTGGTATCGAACCGGTTCCCCATAAAGATATGGCATGTGGAGGACAAATGTTGAGACAAATTCCACAGCCGATACATCTTTCTTTATCGATTACATGGCGCAGTCCCTTTTCTCCGGCAATTACTCCAGTTACAGGGCAAACAGTAACACATAGTCCGCAACCATCGCATTTTGTATCGATATTAGCCTTCGAGCGAATTTTTACCAGATCGGTAAAACAGTCTGATGGGCATTTATGTGCTGCTGTAATAAAGTTTTCGTCTTTTGTATAATCAAGCACTGGAAGGTTGTTTTCCATATTAATTGCACCGGAAGGTGTTGCTTTGACACATAATGTGCAGGCTGTGCAACCCACTGAGCAATATTTTTTTACTTTAGCACCTCTTTCACGGTTGGAGCAGGCCAGAAATATTTTATGAACGCGAGGAATCATAGAAATAATATTTCTGGGACAAGAACGAACACACTTGCCACATCCGGTGCATTTCTCAAAATCGACCTCTGCAACACCATTGCCATTTATACGTATGGCATTAAAAGGGCAGGCTCTTAAACAGGTTCCCAATCCCAGACATCCATTCTGGCAAACTTTTGAACCGTTGCCAATTATAGTGGCAGCATTACAGTCCTGGATTCCATTGTAAATAGCCCTCTCAACAGCTTCTTTTTTTCCTCCCTTACAGTGCACAACAGCCATCTGTGGTTCTTCGGTTGATGTTGTAACACCTAACAAATCTGCTATAGTGTGAGCACATTTAGCTCCTCCGGGAATACAGCTATTGGGGGATGCTTTCCCTTCTGCTACTGCTTTGGCGAATCCACTGCAACCAGGGTATCCGCATGCTCCACAATTAGCGTTTGGCAAAATCTCCAGAATTTTTGGTATTCTGGGATCAATATGCACAAAAAGTTTCTTTGATGCAATGCCTAAACCAATGCCAAAGAATGCACCAACCGAACCTACTATAAAAATTGGAATCAGAATGTCCACATCATCCTCCAATTGGCGGGAAGAAATTAAGACCGGCAAACCCCAGAAATGCTAAAGCCATCAACCCTGCCGTAATAAATGATATAGGAAGACCTTCCAGTGTTTTTGGAATGTCGGAGAGTTCAAGCTTCTCTCTTAAACCGGCCATTAACAGTAATGCCAGCATAAAACCAACACCTGACATTACTCCATTCAATAAACTCTCAAAAAAGCTGTAAGGCTTGCCGGAGAAAGTATTTACTCCTGTGTTGATCAATGCTACTCCCAGTACTGCACAGTTTGTGGTGATTAAAGGAAGGTATATTCCTAATGCTTCATAAAGAGATGGGGAGTATTTCTGCAGAGCCATTTCGACTAATTGGACTAATGCAGCTATAACCAGTATGAAAACAATAGTTTGCAGGTATGTTACATCGAACTGAATCAACACGAATTTATTAATAATCCAGGTAAAGCTGGAAGCGATTGCCATAACAAAAATTACTGCCAGTCCCATACCTGTTGCACTGGAGAGCTTTTTAGATACTCCAAAAAACGGGCATAATCCCAAAAATTTAGAAAGGATAAAATTGTTGATGAATACTGCACCAATGGAAATTGAAATAAGGCTTGCAAAGTTATTCATGCTTTTACACCTTTCTTGCGATTACCAATATACCGAATTACAGCCATTACTGTAGCAATAGTGAAAAAACCTCCCGGTGCCAATATAAAAACTGTCATAGGACTATAGCCGGGGAAAAAATTTAATCCCAGCAGTTTGTTACTTCCCAATATCTCACGAATAATACTGAGAAGACACAATGAGGTGGTAAAGCCCAATCCCATCACTACACCATCAAGAAATGATTTGAATATATTGTTTTTTGAAGCAAATGCTTCAGCACGCCCCAATATTATACAGTTTACTACAATTAGCGGAACATAGATCCCCAGCTGTTTATCCAGATCTGGAAGATATGCTTTCATAATAAGTTGTACTATAGTCACAAATGTGGCAATTACTACAATAAAGCATGGAATCCGGACTTTGTCGGGAATAACTTTGCGTATTAGAGAAATGATTACATTGGAGCAAGCCAGTACAAATGTAACTGCTAAACCCATTCCAAGACCGTTTTGAACAGATGTACTTGTTGCCAGCGAAGGGCAAAGACCCAACACTAAAACCAGAATGGGGTTTTCGGTAATTATGCCACGTTTTAATTCTTCTTTAAACATATTAACTTCCCTGCAAAGCACTCAGATAAGCACGTGCCTGTTTTTCAAGGCCAATGGTTATTGCTCTGGTTGAAATTGTGGATCCGGTTATTGCAGTTATTTTGTTTTTTGCCAGAAGATCACTTCTCTCTTTATTATCCAGTTTGTGCCATTCACCAGTCGTTTTATCGATGCTTATATCTTTATTGATATCAATGCCTATAAATTGTTCGGTAAACCAGCGAAGACCTTCCTCTTTTTGCCCGAACAATCCATTCCAGACAAATTTGCTGGAGATACTTTCAGAAACCCTTGCACCCAATCCTGGTGTTTCAGATTGATCGAGAATAGTCATTCCCACAATTTTTCCATCACTGGAAATACTGACCAGATAATGAATGTCACCAGCATAACCTCTGCTGGCAATTTTAAAGGCATAGACATTCAGGTTACCTTTTTTGGCACACCAGTATTTAGAAGGACATGCTGTGCTGTTTGAATGCAACTCAGAAATAACACTTTTTGAAGGCATTATCTGTTGCAGAGCATTTTTTTCTGCTATCTGTTGCTGTTCAAGAATCCGATCCCTGGTTTTAGTGTTTGTAAATGCAATTGCCAGTGCTGCAGTTACTGAAACAATTGTAAGTACAATAGCCAATTTTAAAAAATCACCCACGTTTTTTCACCTTTCCATAAACAGGTGGTCTGGTGTATCTTTCAATCAGAGGAACAAAAAGATTCATGATGAGAATAGAGTAAGAAACGCCTTCGGGATATCCTCCGAATTTTCTTATAATAAAAGTCAACAGACCACATCCCAGAGCAAAATACAGCTTGCCTGCAGGAGTTATAGGGGAGGTAACCATGTCAGTAGCCATGAAAATCGCACCCAGAAAAAGTCCTCCCGAAAGAATCTGATAAAGCGGAATGAAAGCAGCTGCAGAAGTGAAATGGTTGCCAGTGCCGTTAAATAACCAGAAAAGAAAAAATACTGTTCCGATGTAAATGACAGGAATTCTGAATCCGATTATTCGTCTTTGCCAGAGAATCAATGCTCCAATTAGAAGTGCCAGAGCAGATGTTTCCCCAATACATCCTCCAACATTACCAATAAAAAGATTTAATAAAGAATCCTGAATGTTAAGATTCTGAAGAGTACCAGTTATTTCAGCATTTTTAAAAAGTGCTAACGGTGTGGCACTTGTCAGTCCGTCAAATCCTGAAAGAGTACCACTTATGATCCCTTGTGGGGCAACCCAACTGGTCATGGCCGCTGGGTAAGAAGCCATCAGAAATGCGCGACCAGCTAAAGCTGGATTGATAAAGTTTGATCCTAGTCCTCCGAATGCCATTTTTGCAACCCCAACTGCAAAAACCGAACCTATAGCCAGCATCCACCATGGAAGTGTAGGTGATACATTGAAAGCCAGGAGAATTCCAGTAATGACAGCGCTGAAATTCCCTATAGTTTTAGGCTTTTTAGTCAGATGTACAATAAGATACTCGGTTGTAACTGCAAAGGTTACAGAAACACAGGTCAGAAATATCGCCCTCCAGCCAAAAAAAAGAAACGAGCCAATAAATGCTGGAACCAGGGCGATAACAACCCAAAGCATTATATTGGATACTGACTGAGGGTGACGGATATGGGGTGAGGAAGATAAATTGAGCTGGCTCTGGGATGGCTCAATGTTTGTTACCTGCTTATTTTCCCCAATTTCAGTTTTGGTTGCAGTCTGAGTAATCATTTAATTTTTAAATTCCTTAAAAAAAATCACTTGTTTACGGCTGCCATATGTTTGGCCTGAACACTAAATTTGCCCAGTTTCATAAAATGTACCAGATTAATTTTTGAGGGGCAGACATATGTACATGAACCACATTCTACACAATCCATGATATTCCATACTTCCGCTTCGTCTATAATCTCTTTTTCCACAAACTTTGCAAGCCTTGAAGGAACCAGATGAATAGGACAAACCTTTATACATCGACCACAACTGATGCATGGATGTTCCCTGAGGCCTGGAACAATCTTGTCGTAAGCAAGCAGGCCCGAAGTTGATTTAATAACTGGGGTATCAAGATCTGATTGTGCTATTCCCATCATCGGACCACCCATGATTACTTTACATGTAGAATTAAAATCGGTCTCGCATGCTTCCAGAAGTAACCTTATCGGAGTTCCAATCTTAACCAGGAAATTTTTGGGAGATCTAACCGTTGGCCCGGTTACTGTTACCACACGTTCATATAAAGGAATGCCCAAAAGAATTGCATCCCTTGCAGCAATAGCAGTTCCAACATTTTGAACAACGCATCCAGTATCCATTGGCAGACCACCTGATGGTACATACCGTCCGGTAACTGCATTTATGAGCTGTTTTTCACCTCCCTGAGGGTATTTTGTCTGTAGTCTGGCAAGAGTCAAATCCTTAAAAAGATTATCAGAAAGCTGGCTAGAAATCACTTTAATTGCATCGGCTTTATTCTCTTCAATGCCGATAATGCATTTTTTTGCACCCAGAATTTTCTTTAGAATAAGCACACCAGTTAAAAAATCCTCGGTACGCTCAAGCAATAAACGATGATCTGCGGTCAGATATGGCTCACATTCTGCACCATTAATAATTAAAACATCTATAGGTTTGTTACTGGGTGGCGATAATTTTACATGTGTAGGGAAACTGGCTCCACCCATACCCACAATACCAGCTGACTGAATCTTCTGAATCAACTCTCCCGGGGCAGCTTCTCTCCAAGGCTTGTCAAGTGGAATGAGGGGGTGCTTTACTTCTGTTCCATCATTTTCTATCTCCACAGCTATTACCTGTTTTCCCATGGGATGAGCAAATGGCCCCACCGATAGAACTGTTCCTGATACTGAAGAATGAACCGTGGAGGACACAAAGCCACCTGCTTCCCCAATAAGTTGTCCTACACTTACCCGATCTCCGCGTTTGACGACAGGTTTTGCGGGTGCACCAATGTGTTGTTGTAATGGAATCACTACCTTGCTGGGCGCAGGGAATACTTCAATGCTCAGAGCGTCTGTCTGAGCTTTGTTGTGCGGCGGATGAATACCACCTTTAAATGTAAATCGCCTGGACAATTATGTCTCCCATTTTTTACAATCATGGAATAGCTTTGAAGGCAATGCTCCTGCCGGATAATCAATTAGGATGCGAAGAGTTAAAAAAACTACAACCGGCGCTTTTTGCGGTCAAGCCTTATCTATAAATGATTCAGAACAATATCAATTCCAATTAAAAATAAATAACAAATTCTGAAATTACCTAAATTCGTTTTGCCGCAAGCTATATTTTTCCAAACAGGTAATACACCATTCTGTTTTCTAAGAACGAATACTAAAAGTTTTTAAAAAGGCGCAATTATGGGAGTCCCTTCAATTCCACTTCCAGTTAAACTGGTCATAGCAATTACTTATAATCCACTGTTATCTGATATCTCAAAAATTGTGGAAATCCTGAATAATAAATTTGGTGAACAGGAATTCAATTATGGCCCACTCCCGTTTTCCTGGTCTGAATATTACAGCGAAGAAATGGGTTCAAATTTAATGAAATGCTATTTTAATTATAGCTCTTTAATCGACAGGCTGCAACTGATCGATATCAAACTTTTCACCAATAGCATCGAACAGGATTATTCTGTTCAAGGCAAACGATGTGTAAATATTGACCCTGGATATTTAGCCAGAGATAAATTCGTACTGGTTACAACTAAAGACTTTTACCACAGACTATACTTGGGAAAGGGTATCTATGGTGAGGAAACCCTTCACTACCGAAAAGGAAAATACCGCTATTTTTCCTGGACTTATCCTGATTATAAACAAAAAAATCTGTATGAATTTCTTGAAAAGGCCAGAGCCACTCTGGTGAGAGATCTGAGAGTTGAGAGTTCAGATCTTGAAATTTAAAAAAAGAGAAAAGTACCAATAAAACAAATCTTAAATATAAAATAACTACTCAGCTCAATAAGAACAAATATCAAATCGGAAAAGAATAAATAGTCAGATAGAACAATCAGAAACAATCAGAAAGAAACATCAAAGATAATCGGATAGAAAACATCAGACAGTGCAATTTCTTTTTCTCGATTCCTGGTTTTCGTTTAGAATTTTTTTCTGATTGTTTCCGATTAATTGCTTTAATTTTTTCCTATTAGATATTTTACCTTATTCGATTAATAGCTGAGTTGTAACATTATAAAAAATGACAGGTTTTAAATTCGTTCGGCTTTTCCAAATTCGAAATTGATTTTTTTAAAACCGCTTTAATTGAGCAATGATGAATTTATCTGTTTTGCCCTTTTTCTGACAGTTTCTACTTCTTCAATACTCCAGGCTGGCAGGCGAGTAATAAAAAAGGAATCATTATGCCAAAAAGGATCTGTTTGCAGCATCGGAAACTCTTTGAGGTAATGCATATAAAGAGAAGTGCCGGGAACTGGAGAGATAAAAACCGGTTTTGTCCTGATGCCCAGTGAGCCGATAAAATCCATTTCAGCAAGCATCTGCTGCGGAGTCTGATCTTTTAGCCCTCCCATAATGTAGATACCAATATCCTGATATTCAGAACAATACTGTTTAATCAATTTGATTTTGCCAGTTAATTCATCATTTCTGATTTTGGCAGATATGTCATGCAGATATCTCTGATCCCCGCTTTCATAACCAAACCTAATAGTTACAAAGCCGGCTTTTATCATAAGTTTTAACAAGGATTCCTGAATAAATCTTAAATGCAGGCCATTTGGTGTGTGGAATCGGATGGGATATGTTCTTTCGATGATTTTTTTAAGAAACGGAATAAATACCGCTTCAGCATTATAAAGAAGTGCATCATCGTAAAAAGCAAAATCGGTAACACCCAGTTGCTCAATCATAAAATCTATTTCGTTTAAAATGAGTTCGAGTGGACGGTACCGGAAAGTTGGCTGCAGTATTTTTGATGCACAATAGGAACAGTTCATTGGGCAGCCAAGAGAAATCATGACCGGCCCGTGAGTTGCTGGCTTGGCCAATGCTCTGAAACCAGTTAAAAATGAGGGAACTGGGATTTTGGATATTTGAAGCAATGCTCTAATTTCAGGATCTGCAAGCTCTCCTGTTATACAATTATCAGAAATACAACTGAAATAATGCGGCATTAATCTTGCCGCAATTCCACCTATAATAATTGGAACCGCAGGATAGACTTCTCTTACAATCTGTATCGTTTCAGTTACCCCCAAAGCCCAGTAAGTCATCATACTGCCTACACAAATGATATCCTGGCTGGGGATACTCTGAAGAAATTCCCTCAATTCATTTTGAGGTCTCCCATATCGCTTGTATTTGCGTTTAATGTCGCAATACAGTGCTGGTTTTTGAATCTCTTCAAAATTGAATCTTCCGGTTCCATATTTCTCTGATGGCAGTAATGAGTGTTGTAAACAATTAAAATAAGATATTTTATGACCGTTTTTGTGCAGTATATCCATCAGGAAATACAATCCAGCCGGATGCATCCACTCATCATAAAGCTTGAAATCAGTTATGTAAGGATTTATTACCAGTATTTTCAGAGACATACCCAAACAATTACTTTCTATAGATTAAGCAGATCATTTCCGATCAGCTCAAATATGTTTGATCTTAAGCCGAATATGGAGAAATATGGCTTATAGAGGTTGGGAAAAGGTAAAAATAAAAAATGATTCCGGTGAAAGTGTTTCGGGTATTGCGCCCGTAATCATTTCTGCCAGCAGAGCTACCGATATTCCGGCCTTTTATGGAGAATGGCTGATCGATCGGCTTGATAAAGGTTATGTTAAATGGATCAACCCTTTTAATGGCCAGCCCCAATATATTTCATTTCAAAAAACCCGTCTTATTGTGTTCTGGACAAAAAATCCATCTTTATTTATTCCATTATTGAGCAGAATAGAACAGAAGAACATTCATTACCTGTTTCAGTTTACTCTCAATGATTATGAAAATCTGGAACTTCATCTGCCTTCATTAACAGAAAGAATCGAAACATTCAGAAAACTATCCGGCCAAATAGGGAAGGAGAGGATTTCATGGCGTTTTGATCCCATAATTCTAACTGATAAGATAACGCCTGAAATCCTGCTTGGCAGAATAGAGAAAATCGGGAACCAGATATCCGGATTTACAAAACGGTTAACAATCAGTTTCCTGTCCCGCTATGCAAAAGTTGACAGAAATCTCAACAGAGCCGGCTTATCGGTAAAAAATTTAGATCATTTTGATATCAAAAAAATCGGTGAGGGACTAAGAGACCTGGGCATCAGGTGGGGAATAGAGGTGGTATCCTGTGCAGAGCAAATCGATTTGTCAGCTTTTAACATTCTTAATGGCAGTTGTATAGATCCGTTTAATATTGCCAGAAATTTTGGGGATGATCCTGAACTGAGAAATTTTTTAGGGTTAAAGAATGAAACTGATATTTTCGGCAAAAACAGCATCTCATTGAGAACCGGATTAAAAGATCCTGGTCAGCGTAAATTGTGCGGATGTACTATCAGCAAAGATATTGGAAGGTATGATACCTGTCCTCACGGTTGTATTTATTGCTATGCCAATTCTTCTATGGAAAAAGCATCAATTAATTATCGCACCAAAAAAGGGGATGTTATATAGAAAAATGCAAAAAAAGAATTCCTTCTGCCTTGTTAATGAAAAGGCAGAAGGAAATTTTAAATGGATATCTTATTCCTCATCAAAACTTTCACCTGCGGGTTCTTCATCAAACCCGATATCCTCAGTAGCAGCAGCACTCCATTGCGGAAGCGAGGCTTTGGTGTAAGGCTTGAGTTCTTTATCTGAGATTGAGAAAGAGCTTCTTTCCGGTTTTCCTCTTCCGCCTTTTGATTCGATTAGTTCTGCAGCTTCGGTCTGGCTAGTACGATAGGCACGGGCTAAAGCGGTTTCCTCATACTGATCAATTGCATTAACTTTGGCTCCACTTTCAATAAGTAATGAGATTATTTCTTTATGGCCGTTTTCTGCAGCCAGCATCAATGATGTGGTCCCACGAACTTTTCCCCTGACATTTGTATCGGCACCACGGGAAATCAGAATTTTTACAATTGGAAGAAATCCCTCTTCAGATGCACGCATCAGTGCCGTATAACCGGACAAATCTGAAGCATTAACATCAGCACCCTTTTCGACAAGAAGTTCTGCTATTGCAGTATTTCCACTCCAAGCAGCTTCGATAAGTGCTGTTCTTCCATGCATATCTGCTGCATTAACATCCACACCTTCACTGAGAAGTTTTTTTACAGTTTCCAGGTCACCTTTTGCACTTGCGCGCATCAGATTCATACTAGCTCCTCTTTTTATGTTCCCTTAATAACGATGAAAATTGCTGGTCCTTGCATAGATCGGCAGATTAATAACTGCAAAATTGGAACCAGAGTGACATATTCGACACGCAATTATACTTCCAGAGACGGGGTTGAAGCAAGTATAATCGTACAGACTTGCTTTTACCAAATGTTCATCCGGATAACAGCCCGTTTTAATTATATCATACAACCTGTTCCTAACCAAATACGCCTGCATTATATTTAATCAAACCTGAAATCTGCAGTTGATATGGAGCATAACCTTCACATAATAAGCGCAAAGGCATTCACGCGATCAGACCTTATCGCAGTGCCACATTTTTTTTATAAGCTGAAGGTATCTGATGTCCACCTTTCGCAGACTTCTGAGGACAGGCACCGCTTTTGTTATATCGCTTTGCCGAAAAAGCCTGCACCTCGTTCAATCCTTTTCATCCCAATCTGTTAAGTTTCTGCACCCACCTCGACTGTAGAATTTGGGATTAAACCTAAAATGCAAATTTATTCCTTGACTGCAACAAGTGAAAAGGATACTTTTTAAGATTATAATAGTTTATTTTCCGCAGTTACGCATAAATAAGACTCATTCAACAGCGGAATTTATGATTACATATACCTGAATCTCTAATTTTTCCCAAAGGAGGATTAAATGTCAAAAAACAAGGATAAGGGTGTTACAAAAAACAATAAGCCAAAACTGTCAGTCAAGGAAAAAAAGGAAAAGAAAAAGGAAAAACAAGCAGCAAAAAGTACATCATTCTAAAAAATAAGCGGGATACACTTCCCGCTATTTTGATAAACCAGCTGAACTGGTTACTCCAAGCTGATCATAAATCCGAACTGTGGCGCTGGATTTATTAAGAGTATAAAAATGTATTCCTTTCACACCATTATCCAGAAGATCTCGAACCTGTTCGGTTGCCCAGTGTATGCCGACTTTTTCAAAATGTTCATCATCTTCAGCACGCTCAAGAGCCTTTAACAAGCGGGCAGGGTAACGGGTACCGGATGCCAGCTCAGCCATTCGTAACATGCCTTTTCGTGATGTTATTGGCATGATGCCTGCAAGAATCGGTATTTTGATCCCGGCCAGCTCACAGCGCTCACAAAAATCATAAAAATCTCTGTTGTCAAAGAAAAGCTGTGTGCATATATAATCAGCACCTTCATCAACTTTTCTTTTGAGATGTTCTATTTCCTGAAGCCGGTTTGGTGTCTCAGGATGTCCTTCAGGGTAACCCGCTACTCCAATGCCCATGTTTGGAAATTTTGCTTTAATTAATCTGACCAACTCCGAAGCATATAATAAGCCGTCGGGGTGTTTGGAAAAAGATTTGTCATTTCGAGGTGGATCACCCCTGAGAGCCATAATATTACATATCCCGCTTTCATTATACTTTTCCAGAATTCCGTATAACTCCGCCTTTGATGACCCTACACAGGTAAGATGTGAAACAACAGTAAGATTGGTCTCATTCTGTATTCGCATTACAAGATTATGGGTAAGTTCTCTGGTGGAACCACCCGCACCATATGTAACACTCACATATGCCGGTTTTAAGGGAAAAAGTTCTGAGATCGTCGTAAATAATTGTTCAGAAGCAGCATTATCTTTGGGTGGAAAAAGTTCAAAACTGAAGGTGACTTTATTACTTTTCAAAATGTCTGCGATATGCATGAACTATCCTATCAGGTAAATGTTAACTGAATGAAGATGAAATATTACGTTTAAGATGGCTATATTATTTAGAAAAAGACAGGATTTAATATCCTGTCTTTTTCTACTAAGTCAAGGGTTGCTTTTTTTGCGTATTACCTGGTAATTCCTACTTTGGTAATCATACGGGCATCACCATATTTTTTAGCTATAGCGGATCCATAATACTCTCTGTAAACTACCACCTGATAGACTCCAGGTGCAACAGGCATTTTTTTATTGCTGTAGCCATTCCAGTAAATGTCTGCTTCATAGAGCGTAGCAGTATCTTTATCTTCAGGAGGTCTCAAACTTAACAGTATGTTATCCTCCTCTCCTGATTGTACTTTATTTCCAACTGCGTCATAAATTTTAAAAATTAATCTTATTTTGGTTTCATTATCGCCTTTGTCAGGAATAACCAGAGGTATGACAAAAATTACACCTGATTTTTCGTTTATCACCCAATCACGGGCATTAGGTTCGTGTTTGATTATGAATTTTCCCGGATCGACATGATTGAAACTGGGTTTGGCCGGATTAGGCACCGGATCTACTCTTTTTGGAACAGGACCGACTACTACGACCCGAACCTTCCTGTTGTTTACAACTGGATAATTGCCGGCTCCATTCTCAGGTATATCTTTTATAAATGAATTTGTAATACCGGATGAATCCTTTGAGGTTCTTATATTAACCAGGTGACGTGAAGTAAGGTCCAGTCCATTAGTGGTCTTAAATTTAACCACAGCATCAGATATGTATGTAAAACCGGTTATGTTTACCAGGAAACTGTCAATTCTGGTGTAACCTGTCGAATCATCACCTCTCCATATATAAAAGATAACCGACGGGGTATCGGAAGTTGACAGGGTTCTGGCACCGGATTGCCACACTGCCTCACTGAACTCAATTACAACCTCATCTTCATTTCGTGTAGATAGCGTAGAACGGTTCTTGGTTACTCGCCAGATAACCGGACCGGCTCCATCAATACTTTCCAGATTGCTTACATTACCGATTCCATAGCTGGAGAGATCTGTAATGGATACTTCCGGAGTCCAGCTGGTTTGAGGGACAGTAGTTTCGTACTTGTTGAGCTCCAATATCCAAACTGAATCCAGTGAATCTGAATCTTTAACAATCTTCTTTATAGTAAAATCATTAAAAGTACCGTTATCAATCCTTATACCGGACAGCATCTCCTCTGTCAGGACAATAGGCTTACTGAAATGGAGTTCAATATGGTCCAGATATCCATCACCATCAAGATCCCGTGTGACAGACCGCTTGAGAACAGATAGTGGCCCCCTGATAATTGTAAATTTCTGTGCACTTATATTTTTCACAGCTGTATCTGATGGTACCGCAATGATATGCCCAAATTCATTATCTTTGACAGATGAAGCATCATAGTAAATGCCTTCAACGTTACGGGCATTATCGATTGGATGAAGTGTGGAATCGGTTGACCAGTTGGAACGTTCATATCCACGCCTGTTGCCATACTTGTCATAGCCAACCGCATATACAATAACCTGGCCATTTGGGTAACTCAATTCTATGGTATCTGGAAGTGGTTGAAAATTCTGCCTTTCCAAGGCAAGTGAATCCAGTGGCCCGGGAAGCAGCTTGAAGTATGGCGTTTCTGCCCTGAGATTGCCAGATGTGAATTGAATCTGGTGCAGACTGTCATTACTGAAGGGCGCATTGAATAGATAGGTGGTCACAGTATCCACACCACCATTAAAACAATGCTTTCCGGTTTCTGAAAGCCAGATAGTGTCATTGTTGACTAACATGTATGGACGGGGACGGCCGCCGTCTCCAATCGGATCATTGTATCTGACTTCTGTTCCCAAGCCTGGATCGAAACAATATTTACCGGGAACTTTTCCATCTTTATTATATATGGTGACAAGAATTTTTATCGGTTCACCGGCTATCCGCTTCTCCTCAGAAGTCAATATTTCCATGACAACTGAAGTCGGTGGTCCGGCAGTGAATTCAACCTGCAGAGTATCTGGTTTGGCAGTTGTGTCATTGTCCAGGGAAATATGAATTTTGCCATGCCCTGTATCTGATGGAGAAAATTTCCATATTGTACTTGCACCCGGAGCAGATGGATCAATTTTTAGGCTGACACTGTTTTCCCATCTGACCGATACAGCTTCCCATACACCATTGTCTGAGCGTAAGCCCTGTGCATAAAGTACTGTGTCCTGGTTTGTATTCATGGTCAATGATTGAGCGCTGGTATCATTTCCCACAATAATTCGTAAATTGGTATAATGATATGCCAGAAGTGCAACATCAACGCTATCCCTGAATCCAATAGTGTCTACCGCAAATACTTTAACCAGTTTCTCTTTTACTTTGCGTTCAATAACACCTTCGCCTATGCTTGTATTTCCATTGCGAACTGTTACTGCTGTATCGTTATTGACTACTCCCCATGTAGTATAAGTACTGAACCGTACAAAATTGCCCATAGTATCACGTAAAACTGCAAAGCCGCTCGAACTTATCATATTTTCTGTAATCCGGATAACAGAAATAGGGTTTGGCTTAAATGGGCTGGTTTCCCAGTTCGGGCTTCCTTCAATGAAGAGATTTTTTGCTTCTCCCGGAACAATCGATAGTAAAACCGTGTCAGACAACACTGTGTTGCTGGTGTTGTGTTTATAGCTGGCAACAATATAGACACTCTGACGAGCCCGTACTGGAATAAAACTCTGTTTGTATCCTGATGTACCAGTTAAAATACCGGATGAATCGTTACCGGATTTCTCAATGATTTTCCACTTGATTGAGTCTCGCAGACTGGAAACCAACTCGTATTGAGCAAGCCATACATCATTTTTATCCAGAATCTTGGCAAACATGGGGAATGATTGACCCGCAATAACCTGGATAGAGTCAGGAGGATTGGCGTAAGGGGGATTTGTTGCTGATGGCACACTTCCATCTTTGGGGTATAGCACCAGCTTTTTTGCAGTCCCCGGAATGACTTTTACACCAATAGTATCTGGAACTGTGCTTGTACCACGGCTGACAATGATCTTACCTGTTGCCGTGTCAGTTGGTGAAAATGTCCACATGTGTACAGAAGAGGCATTGGCAGAGCCGTTATTTGAAGTAAATTCCCAATCTCCATTAACCCGCACCCAGGTACTGTCAAAGGATCTTAAGCCCCATACCTGCAATACTGTGTCCTGATCGGAGCGGATTACCAATGAATCGATCCAGATGGAATCGCTTACCACTATTTTGAGCGAGTCGTAGGAAACAGAGGATATACGTACCAGAACAGTATCTCTTAATGCCGTATTGTTACGATTGTTTGCCACCACTTTGATGGAATCACCATCTTCAGCTTTTCTGGTTATTTTGCCCTCACCAATTGATGCGAATCCTTCTGTAGCAGCGATTTTGGCGGTATCCAGACTGGTCCATTTTGTACTCTGTGAAGTACTGATATAATTGCCATATTTATCTCTGAGAATTGCGAAAGCATTTTTAGTATTATCTTTGCTTCCAAATTCAACCCAATCAAGTGGATTATTTCTCTGAAGATTAACACCTGTTGGTGTGGGGTTGCCTTCGATAACCAGGTGATGTACAGGGCCCGGTTTTACGTAGAACAGTACTGATGTTAAAATCGTCAGAACAGAATCCTTATACTCTGCTGTAACCCGGTATAAACTGTATGCACGTGTGGGAGTAAGTGACGAAGCATGACCTGCCCGGGTACCCAGTGTATCTGCAGTCAGATAACCGGATAGCATTACTATTTGCCATTTGATAAGGTTTCGGCTCTTTGCGATATTTTCGTATTCAGAAAGCCATTGATTGTTTCGGTCAAAGACTTTGGCTATAAGCGGATAATTTGTACCAGCAATAAGGGTGTCAACTGTGGGGGGCAGTGAATACGGAGTTAAGGAAACTGGATTCCCTGTCTGCTTATATATCCTCATATGATCTGGCCAACCGGCAAGGAAAAATGCAAATACCGAATCTGGTGCGGCTCCGCTTCTGTTTACATAAATTTTTCCTGATCCGACTGAATCCGGAATAACATTGCAGCTGTCACTCCAGGACGGTAAGGGTGTAGTTGTTTTCAATGAATTGGTTTTGGACCAGGTTACCGGGATATTGTCCCATCCTTTGCCATCAGAACGTCTGCCTTCAACATAAAGAGTTAGACTCTGGTCGGTGCGTACTCTTATGGTATCGATATATTTTCTTCCATTGTTAATAATGTAAATACGCAAAGAGTCATACGTGATATCGGATAGTGCTATTATCAAAGAGTCTTTGAATGATCCGTCGCTGGTGGTGGCAATTACTCTTGTCTGGCTTACCAAATCAGAGTTGCGTATAACCAGTCCTTCACCCATAAATATCCGGGAGGTTGGTTCTGCTTTGACAATAGAGGTATCTCTGCTGTACCATTGGGGAACATCAACTGCTCTAATTTTATTATTATCCTTATCCCTCAGAATTGCATACAGATTTACAGAATCCTGAGTGCTTGATATATCATATCTGGTCAGATCAACTCCGGAAGCTGCAGTATCCGCCTGGATAGTGATATGGTCCGGACGGCCTGGAACAACTTTTAAACGTACTGTGTCTGCGAATGTCTTACTGTCCAGGGTAAAAATCGCTACCAGATTAACAACATTCCAGGCTTTTGTGGGAGTGAAACTGTTTTTATGCCCCAAAGTGTTCAGATAAGATCCGGTCGGTGGTGTACCTGACACTTCCAATGTATCCCATGTTATCGGCGCTGAAGGCTTGTCATATATTTTTAACCAGTTTCTACTACGGTCAAAAACTTTTGCATATAATGGGAATGGTATTCCGGCTGAATCAGTGTAGTCGAAGGGTGGATATGAACCATACGCAGAATCGGTTGCATTAGGGTACAATACGATAGAATATGGAGAACCTACTCCAACCACAACTTTTATTTGTGCTTTCAACGTTGGGTAATTTACACTTACAACTCTGATATTTCCTCTTCCTGTATCTATCGGATTAAATCTCCAATTATCACTGGAAAATGGTGCAGGCGTGCTTAATGTAAAACTGCCTGATTTTTCCCAATTTCCTGATCCAAGTATATTATCCCAGGTTTTATCATCTTTGCGCCTGCCCTGGACAAACAGTTCCATATTGGTGCTGTCAACAGTTATGATCAGGCTGTCGATTCTTTGTAATGTTGTTCCAAAACGCCTGGCGATACGAAGAGAATCATATTCAACTGCGGCTATAGTTACAGGGATTACATCCGATTTAATCCAGCTGTATTTATTGCTTTTCGCTGTAACTTCAGCTTCACCGGCGGTGATATTGTTAGCTTTGTATACGTAACCCTGACCCTTTGATGCATCTCCGTCTATGACTTTACTAATGAATGGCTTGCCTTCTTCATTAATCGACCAGCCTGTATTTGTCGATAATTCAACGAAGTTGCCGAAAGTATCACGAACTACGGCATAAATTGAATCTCTGATAGTACTTGCAGAGAGTATCAAACGATCATATTCATTGTTGTCTTGTAAATATGTCAGATCGGATGAAAGTGTTACAGGAAACCTTTCAATGGATATGTGGTGAGGATGGCAAGCTGTTACATTGATTGTTACAGTATCACTGATAATTGTATCCTTAAGTATTAAATAGCCTATCAGTTTTTCCTGCACCCAGGCATCTGTAGGAGAGAACCATACCGTGCTTCCCTTGGTTGGTTTCAAACAAGAACTATTTTCAGGATCACCACCTTCTTGGATCTTCCACACAGTGCTATCACTGAGATCTTTGAGGAGGCTGTCTTTTTCGTCTCTAACTTCAGCAATCGCTTTAAGTGCTGGGTCGCCGACACAATATGTATTTGCGGATAGAGTGATGGTTAATTTGGATGGTTTTGCAGTGATTATGTTTGTAGTGATACGGATGTGGGATTGGGAAGTATGGCGTTCTGCGTAGAAAAAATCCAGCCAATAATCCTTATTGTCTTCAAGACCCGGTATGGTATCAAGATTAAAGGAATCACTAACTGCACTATGAATTCCACCCAAATCCATTCTAAGGCGTCCATCTATAAATACCCAGACATCATCATCGCCAGTGAACTTAAACATAAGGTTTTTTGTCTTGGTAAATTGTCTTCTCAATTTCATGGTAAAGGAGTAGTTATTTCGTTGGCTTTCATTACCGAGACCACGTCCATTCAGTGGAAAAAAGGCTGCATTTTCATATTCATAATAGCCGTTTCCAAGGTGTTTGAATGGGAGAGAATCTTCAATTACTATGTTTTTAAAGGATGTGTCATGGCTTAAAGTTGTGGGTCCATCATATCTGAGATTTGCATTGTACTCACCTCCTGAAAGAACTGTGTAAACAGGGCTGGTCTTATCGCCTCGAGCAGAATCTCTCCAGTCCCGATACCAGTACTTGATATAGTGGTTACGGTGTGCACCTGCGGTGTTGACTATCGGCAAGCCTTGGGCATCAAGGGTATTCTGGACCATATTTTTATGGATACCGCCATAATGAGGTTGTTCGAATTCGGGGTTGCTCTTATCTGAATGAAAGTCATAATAATACACCTTCACCCATAATGGATCTGGATAACTCTGAGCAAATGTCTCAGCAATGCAGAGCATTACTCCCAGTGCAGCAAACACTGCTAATTTTTTCATAATACTACCCCCATCAATAGTACCGATCAGAATTCATTTAATCGCTTAGGCTGTCCAATTTTAATAATACAACTATGAATTTCAATTAAACAATAAATATATATAGCGGGTCGTAGTGCCCGAATCAAAAAATGGGGCATTTGGAATCACTGTGAACTTCATGTAATTTTACAGCTAATAGCCTGTTAACATTATTGGAATATAAATCGGATTATATAATAAGAAATCAAAAATGAAAACATTTTCCTTCTCAGAGGTTTCCTCTTTTTTCTATTCTGCAGAACAGATAAATCTGATCAAAAATACCCGCATAGGCATCGCCGGCGCAGGTGGTCTGGGTTCCAATTGTGCTCATATCCTGGTAAGATGCGGATTTGATAAACTGCGCATAGCCGACTTTGATACCGTTTCATTGTCCAATCTCAACAGGCAAATTTACAGGCCATCCGACCTGGGTAAAATCAAAGTAACCTGTCTGGCTGAAATTCTGACTGAGATTAACCCACAGGTTGAACTGGAAACGTTTGATGAAAGAATCGATCGAACCAATATTCATCGGATATTTGATTGTTGCGATGTATTGGTCGAAGCATTTGATAATCCTGAATGTAAAACCATGCTGATGGAGGAGTTCTGGGAAAGCGGAAAGCTGATTGTGGCCGCAAGCGGTATAGGTGGTTTTGGTTCGACCGACAACCTTCTTACCAGAAAAATAAAGGATAATATTTATATTATTGGTGATGAAAGCTCGGAGGTTAACGACCTGGTTAAGCCATTTGCCCCTTCCGTAATGATTGCTGCCGCAAAACAGGCAGATATTATATTGAACCATTTCTTGAATCATTCCTGCATAGGAAACAATATAAACTCAAACTGCAACTCTTAATATAAAGTAAGTTGATGTAATAATAAAATTGGCAATGGTTAACATGAAATCAGGCGTAAAGAATAGTTTGTCAGGGGAACAATGTATTTAGAAAAGCAAAATCGCCGATCAGAGGTCCGGAAAACAGAACAGGTGAAGGTTCGTGAGGATGGTTCCTATAGGCTGATCATTGTATCCGATACACATTCGGCCCCTCATGTTCGTGCTATTGAATTAATTACCAGTTTACGTCCAGATGCAATCCTGCATGCAGGGGATGTGGGCGAACTGGGTGTCCTTGACCAGCTTAATTCGATCTGTCCGGTATACGCGGTTCGCGGCAACATCGATCAACGCCTCCCTTTACTGTCTGATGTGTTAGTGCTCGAAATCATCTCAAAAGAGGGGCTTGTCCTTCGGATTTTAGCCTTGCACGTAGGGCTTTATGGACCCAAATTACGAGCGGATGCAGCTCGCAAGGCTAAAGCTGAAGCAGCTTCACTTATTGTATGTGGTCACTCACATGTGCCGTTTATTGGGATTGAACGCGGGCTCGCAGTGTTTAACCCAGGATCCATGGGGCCGCGACGAAACGGTTTACCCATTGTATTTGGTATGCTGGAATTGAGTGCAGGTGACTTTCGTTTGAGCCACATCGATTGCGAAACGGGGCTAACCTGGAGACCGCCTAAGTTTTAAGATTGATGGTGTTCCTGAAATCTTTCCTTCTTCTTCTTCTCGTATCATACTCGTTCTCTTACTCGTTCTCGAATCTTATACGTCAGATTTAGGTCTGATTTACTGAACTGAGAACGAGTACCTAAAGAATCCAGTACACGTATCTTGCTCTTAAGATTACCACTTAGCTATTTTCCCAGAATCCTTCCGATACACACCTTAACAAGGAGCATTCCTATGGAAATTATCGTAACCAGTGATTACGAGGAAATGAGTGCTGTATCAGCTAAGATTATTGCAAGGGAGATACAGAAAAAACATGATCTGGTTTTAGGTCTTGCAACCGGGGACACTCCGGTAGGCACATATCAGCATCTGGTTAAATTACACATAGAACAGGGGCTTGATTTCTCCAAGGTCACCTCTTTCAATCTTGATGAGTATGTTGGTCTGGCTCCGATACATAAAAACAGTTATAACTATTTTATGCGGGAGAATCTTTTTAAACATATTAATATTTCTCCTGCCAAAGTGCATGTCCCACAGGGAAATACCAGTGATCCTGAAGAGTATTGCACCTGGTATGAACAACAAATTAAAATGGCTGGCGGCATTGATCTGCAGGTACTTGGAATCGGTGGTGACGGGCATATCGCATTTAATGAACCCGGTTCATCTTTCGCCAGTCGTACACGTGTAAAGGCTCTGTATCAACAGACTATTATTGACAATTCACGTTTTTTTGAAAAAGTAGAAGACGTACCCCGATTTGCCATAACTATGGGTATTGGAACGATACTCGAGGCTAGAAAAGTACTCCTGATCGCATCTGGCGAAAAAAAGGCTGATGTCGTAGCTAAATTTATCGAGGGCCCGGTAACAAGTCAAATAACTGCCTCCGCACTTCAATTACACTCCTATGTTTCTGTTGTTTTGGATAAGGGGGCTGCATCCAAACTCGAGAGAACAGAATATTATAATTGGGTAAGGGATAATAAACATCTTGTACAGAAACAAATCGGTCGTTAAAAAACTTAGTTACTGCTCAGCTATTAATCGAATTAGGTTAAAATAGCTAATAGGAATAAATCAGAAATAATCGGAAAAAAATTCTAAACGAAAACCAGGCATCAAGAAAAAGAATTTGCTTTATCTCATGTTTTCTATCTGATTATTTCTGATTGTTTAGCTCATCAATTAAAGGAGAGACTGATGTGCGTTAGCGGTGTTCAACTCGATAGTACCAGTTTAAATAAGATGGAATTTTTATGTTTTATCAAAAACATCAAAGAAAAAAAGAATGCATTCTTTTCGCTGTTACGCCAGTTAAAACCTTATGAAATCGAAAAACTTCAATCACAGGGAAATACTTCCGATGATTGGAAATCGGTTCTGGTACATTCCGGATTTTCGACCGATTTTATCTGGAATAACCGTTTTATTGGTAAATGCTGTATTGGTGTTTTCAATGGTTCGCATATTGATACTGGCCTGGGGTTTCCGTTAGCTACCGGTATTTATGACAGTATACTTATAGATGCAGTTATCTGTGATGAATGCTGTATCAGAAATGTCCGTGGAATATCCAATTATTTTATAGATTCATCAGCTCTCCTTTATAATATTGGTACACTCTCATGTTCTCAATCAGCAACATTTGGTAATGGCCGAGAACTCGTTATTGGAATCGAAACAGGTGGTCGTGAAATACTTTCTTTTGCAGATATAACTATAGATTACGCCTACAATGTTGCTACTCACCGCTTCAATGGCGACACTTACAAAAAATTTGTAAATTCATATACTGAAGCAGCTAAAACCGGTTATGGCATAATAGGGACGAGGAGCCGTCTTGTAAATTGTCCTCAGATAACCGATGCTGTTATAGGTGAAAGTGCCCAATGCAACAACATATTATTGATAAACAATGCAACAGTGCAAAGCAATGCAGATGAGCCGACAGTAATTAATCATGGTGCATATCTGAATAACAGCTGCGTTCAGTGTGGATGCCATATTGGTACCATGGCTATTGTTGATGAATCAATACTCACTGAACATTCACATGTCGAACGGCATGGAAAGGTCACTCATAGTATCATCGGACCAAATACCGGTATAGCTGAAGGTGAAGTAACAGCCAGTCTGATAGGACCATTTGTGGGATTTCACCATCAGTCAATGCTTATAGGTGCATTATGGCCAGAAGGAAAAGGCAATGTGGCATATGGTGCCAATGTCGGTTCAAATCATACATCAAAAGCACCTGATCAGGAAATCTTCTGCGGCGAAGGAGTGTTTTTCGGACTCGGTTCAAATATCAAGTTCCCTTCCGACTTTTCACATGCTCCCTACAGTATAATTTCAACTGGTATTACTACATTACCTCAGCGAGTCACATTCCCATTTTCATTGATTAACAGTCCCTCCCGATCTTTCGAAGGGGTGTCACCTGCCTATAATGAACTTATGCCCGGTTGGGTCCTTTCTGACAACCTCTTTACAATAGAGCGTAATCAGGGAAAGTACAGGAAAAGGAATAAAGCCCGCAGATCAGCTTTCACTTTCGACGTCTTCAGGCCGGATATTATCGATCTTGTTGTACATGCCCGAAATGCCCTTATGAATGTTAAAGAAGAAAAAGAAATTTATCTGGAATGCGATATTCAGGGAATTGGAAAAAACTTCATTACACGTAAGAATCTTCTTAAGGGAATAGAAGCTTATTCAAGTATAATCGAAAGATATTGTCTGAATGGATTGTATCTGGAGTGCAAAGATGTAATGAGTCAGAATACTCAGGCAGACCTCAGAATGGTATTTGTAAATAAACCGGAAAACAGATTCCGTGATCATGAAAGAGCAATTTTCATTGCTGAAGGTTTTCATAAAAGAACACTGGAACAGAATCTATCACGGTTTTCTGAACTTGTGGAATTAACGACCAAAGCAATTTATTCAGCAAAAGCGAAGGACGATATCAGAGGAAAGGCTATTATGGCTGACTATGAAATTGTGCATACGTTAGCACATGAGGACAGTTTCGTTATAGAAACGATGGAGAAAAATAAATCAATACGCGATGATATTAATCAGTTGTTTGCCCTTTTGAAAAACAGATGACATTCTATTAATATCTGTTCAATATTTAGCCAAAAGGCCGCTCATACTCTTAGTACAAGCGGCCTTTTTTTTAGCCACTGATACGGTGCAGGCACAGGCCTGAATCACCGTTGCTCTTACAAAGATGACCCGGTTGTGTGGGGTAAAATAACCAGTTTATTTAACCGGGATAAATTCGAACCCTGCAGTTACGTTTCCAATACCTGGAAATGGAATGTGTGTTCCTGCCAGAAGAATCTTTTCACTGACTGCTTTTTCAAGAGTCTGTTTTCGTACCTTTACTGACATTTCTATATCTGAATCAAAGGCAAGTGAATACTCCGGATGTGTAAACTGCAATACACCGATATGAAGGAAGTCACCGGCAATAAGAAGCTTCTGTCCCTTTGATTCAACAAGAAAACCTGACTGCCCGGCAGTATGTCCGCTCAGGTCTACAGAAGTAATACCATCAGCTATTACTTTACCGAATGGGAATGTTTCAACTCTGTTTCCATAAGCTTTTATGACCTGATTTGCCGGCATAAAATACTGTTTGTATTCTGCTGGAACCTGTTCGATAGCTTTGTCTTCATAGAGTTGCTTTTCTTTTTCAGAGAACAATATCTTTGCCTTTGGAAAAACAGGTTTACCATCTTTAATTAATCCAATCACATGGTCATAGTGCCCATGTGTAATAAGGATCAGGTCTATTTTGTCAGGAGTTATTCCAACTTTTTTCAGATTAGCTATCAGGTTACCCCCAATACCGGCATCTACCATGATTGTCTGTTTGGCGTTCTTGATTATAAAGACATTATCGGAAGCCGGTAATTTCCCCTCAGGCATAAACTTTTTAATGGTATCCTGATTGCCGTTTTTTATCAGGGAGCTTTCCATATCAAAATTTGAATCAAGAACTGAAATAACAGAAATATCACCAACCTTTACCATCTGAGTTACATTTGATGCAGCATTTAACAGCGAAACTGTACTGCATAGGCAGAGTGAAATTGCAACACCGATCATTTTTTTACGATTAAACATACATTTTCTCCTTTAAAAGATTGAATGCTTTCTGTTGAGGATTATTCCATACGAATGAGAAGTTACTTCCTGAAAGCACAAATAACAGCTTGAATTGTTTGATATAAAATAATTAACGATCACATTCGGAGATACCTATATTTTCAGTTATATCCGGTAAAGTGGACTAATGCTATATAATATTAAATTTATCACAA
>DATAMG010000116.1:0-26979 GCA_036260705.1 Chitinispirillaceae bacterium
TCCAGTTCAACCGATCCGTTTGGAAACCAGACAATATATACTTATAACGGAAGAGGTTTGCAGACAGAAATTATCGATGGGAAAGGTAATACGACTACCATATTCAGAAACAGTCTCACTGGAGAGGTAGAATTCCAGTCCAATCCGCTGGGAGAGAAAACCATTTATTCACATGATGAATTCGGCAGACAAGTACAGATCGTAGGCCCCAGGAATGATACCACACGTTTTGTCTTTGATAAAAAAGGCCGTGCTACCAGAGTTATCGATGCATTGCACAATATTACCGCCATGGTATATGACTGTGATGACAATGTAATTATGGATACACTGCCTGATGGCTCAGTCAATCACTATGAATTTACAGCTAACGGGAAATTGAGAAAAACCATCAATCCATCCGGTGACTCTGTAATAACCGAATATAATGCAGAAGACCAACCGGTCAAAAGGATTAATGAAAAAGGGCTGTCCTATCATTTTTCATACGACAGTACTGGCCGTATTATGGGTGTTAAGGATCCATCAGGAAAATTGACTGTCTGCACTTACGATTCTGCCAATAACATAAATTCAATTACTGACCCATCAGGACACATATCAACTCTCATTTACGATGAATCAAAACAACTTATCAAACGCGAGAACAGACTGGGAAATCAGACTACAATTTCACGATCTAAAGATTTGGTTAGAATGTATCATCATACTAAAACTTCATCTGACAGTACTGAAGGAAGTGAATATTTCCTGTTTGATAAGGGACGCATAAGCATGTCTTTTATTGCACATGGAAACAGCAGTGGTCGCAATATCAATTATTATTATGATCTCACTGGGAATATCGATTCTACAGTGATTTACAACATAAGTGATGTAAGAAGCCCAGCTCCCGGAGTTTCAATTCTTCCTGAGCGCCTGGGCCGTTCAACTTATAAAAAATATGACCGTCTTAACCGCATGATAAGTAATACAGATCGTTTCGGCAACACCGTTCTATATTCTTATGATAAAGCAGGTAATATTGACACCATTACCTACAGTGATGGTAAAAAAGTCACATACACTTACGATCTTCTCAACCAGATGAACAGCGTCACAGATTGGAACAATCTTAAGACAACATACACCTACGATAAAACCGGTAATGTTGTTCAGATTAATTTACCTGACAGTTCCACTATCATCAGAACTTATGACCGCAGCTCACGGCTGGTGTCACATATGGATATCAGAGGTAAAGACACGTTGCTGACCTACAATTACCAACTTGATCCAGTCGGCAACCGGATCTCTCAATCTACTAAAGTTCCGGCAAGACCTGTTGTGAATGATTCAACAATTGATTATACCTACAATGCACTGAATCAGCTGATGGAAATAAACGGCAAGAACTTCTCCTATGATAATGCTGGAAACCTGGCGAGCGGTTTCATTGCCGGTAAACAAGTTTCGTTATTTTATACAGGCAACAATCAGCTCCAGAAAATTGGTAATGATTTCTATGATTACGATTATGGTGAACGCGAATACCGGACCTTTACCAGTCTGAATAATGTACCTACTATCTATGTCAACAATGTCAGTGAAGATTTTTATCAGGTGCTCGAAGAACAGGATACATCCAGTCAGATAAAAACAAGATACGTTTATGGATTAGGCCTGATATCCTGTCAAAAAGATTCTACCATTTCAATTTACCATTTTGATCCCCATGGGAATACACTTGCTCTGACAAATCTCAATGGCACAATAACCGACACCTATTCATACGATCCCTACGGAAAACTATTAAGCGCTACCGGCAATTCGGCTAACCCTTACAGATTCGGTGGCAGGGATGGTGTTCGCGATGACGGCAATGGGTTATTGTTTATGAGAACCAGGTACTATTCACCTGAAATGATGCGATTTATACAGATGGACCGCAGCAGTGCAGGTGAAATCTCCAATCCGCAGACTCTTAATATGTATCTGTATACTGTTGGTAATCCGATTAACTTTACAGATCCTAATGGTGATTGGTTTGGCATTGACGATGCCATAGAGTTTGTTGTAGGTTTTGCCGCCGGTGTCATTGCTCAGGGAATTTCTGATATTGTCACTGGTGAGACAAGCAGCTGGGAAACTTACCTTGGTTCTGGATTAAACGGAGGTATAACCGCCTGGTCATCAACATATGTAGGACCAGTGCTCGGAGGAATGTTAGGTGGAGCAATAGGCAATGCGACAACCCAGGGTTTGAGTTTACTTGCAGGTGACCAGCAAGACTGGAACTGGTTGTCTTTTGGAACCGATGTAGGAGTAGGTGCAATTGGTGGAATTTTTGGCAAAGTGGGCGGAAAAATCGGAGCCAAAGTCGCTCCCAAACTCTTTAATAAAGGTGCAGGAACAGCCGCAAAGTATTTCACTAAAGAGTGCGGAACGCTTAAAAGCTGGTCCAAAATAATTGGAAAATTAATCTATCAGACTGGACAGAAATCTGTAACTAAAATAGGCAAAAATCATTTCCAGACTAAAGTAAAGCCATTCGTTGAAGAAAATATCGGTCTGGCTATTATTTTGCCATTATATGCTCTTACACCGGTTTTTTCTCTGGATGATTAATGATTATTATAAAACAGGAGACACAAATGAACAGGCTTTATATATCGTTATTTTATTTTCTTACACTGTTAATTATTTCATCCGCAGCAGATACTTTTCAATATGATAAGGTTAACCGCCTTGTTTATGTCAAATATGACAACGGATGCACAATCGAATACCAATACGATGCATTTGGTAATATTCTCAAAAAGATCACCACGGCACCGGATACATCCAAACCTAAACTAATCAAGCCAGGCAATATGGTAATTACTTTAAAGCCGGGAGAAAAGGCAACATCGGTACAATTTCCGGTATCCGCATTCGATGCAGTTGACAAAAATGTTCAGGTTATCTGCAATCCTGTATCAGGAAGCCTTATGGGAGTAGGAAAATACTTAATTAAATGTAAAGCTTTAACAGCCCGTGGAGTATCTGTCACAGATTCATTTAAACTTACTGTTATGCCTGCCCCGGTTATAACAAGCAAAGTTGCATCTGCAACAGCCAGATCTATGGCAGAATCTGGCGGAAAGACTATTACAAAAGCAGCTAATTCAGCTTTCGCAAAAACAACCAGCAGCGGGCCGGTAACCACTAATCCACTTCAAAAACGATTTTCTGCTATTGAAGATCAAACCACACCCGAAAAGAGTTCTGTACTTTCCAAAACATTAGTACCAGATACTCTTATTGCATTTTCAGGACAGTTTAATGCTCCTGTTGATGGTATGTACATTTTTACCCTGATCGGTAAAGGTGGTAGTCAATTATGGATAAGCCCCACCCGGTATCCGGCTGCAAAAATGCTCATGCTTGAATCTATAATAAACAAAGATGAGGAGTATGACACATCCTTTGTGGCAATGCAGCTATTCAAGGATATCAGACAATATATGGAAGTGCGTGGAGTATCTGGCCAACCTGTAAAAGCATACGTGAAGGCTCCAGGACAAGTGACCAAAGCACTTCCAGGTGCTTTTATTGTACTTGGAGAGTAACTCGAAAACGAGTAAGAGCATGAGCAGATCGATTCTCCGTCGTACTCGTCCTCAGTTCTTACGGTACTCGTACTCGGCAAGTAAATAAGAATTTAAGATAAGAAAATTCGAGTACAAGTACAATTACGAGCACGAGTAAGAGAAGATGGATTCTCCATTATACTCGCCCCCCCCACCACATCTGTATTCTAAAACCTTAAATTAATAATTGAGCTTTCTGTGAACACATTTTTCAAGCATTCTTTAATTCATAAACTATTTTCATGTTTTGTAGGCCGGCTCCAGAATGGGCTCATTTTTCCATTTTTTTATTTTCCCAGCCTTTTTTAAGAAATTTGCCCGTTAAATCGGCAGTATCATTGTATTGTATCAAGAGGAGTTTCTAATATGGATAAGGAATTGTTCCTGCAGAAGGCACAGGAATACATTGGTTTCGAGAAAGATCCTTTTTTTAGAGATCAAGTGGTTAAACTTGTAAATGAGCAGAACTTTTCAGAATTAAGCGATCGCTTTTACACTGACCTGGAATTTGGAACTGGTGGATTAAGAGGGGTAATCGGTGGAGGATACAATCGCATGAATCCCTTCGTGGTACGCAAATCCACCCAGGGCCTGGCCAACTATATTAAAAAAGCAGTCCCGATTCAGAATGCTTCAGCAGTTATCGCCTATGATTCCCGTAATTTTTCCGATCTTTTTGCTCTCGAAGCAGCTCTGGTACTTTGCGCAAATGGAATAAAGACCTATCTTTTTACCGGATTGCGTCCTACACCTGAGCTTTCTTTTGCTGTTCGCTATTTGAAAGCAACCGCTGGTATTGTGGTTACTGCAAGTCACAATCCCCCAGAATACAATGGATACAAAGTTTACTGGAATGATGGAGCACAGGTTGTTCCACCTCATGATAAAGGGATTATCAAGGAAGTGCGTGCAGTAAAAGAGTTGGCAGCACCTATCTGCAAAGAGGATGCGATCAGCCGCAAGTTACTGGTAATGATCGACAAAAAGATTGATGATCCTTTTATTTCGATGGTAAAAGGTTGCGCTCTTCGCCCTGATCTAATCAGGCAGAGAGGAAAAGATCTGAAAGTGGTATATACACCGCTCAACGGAACTGGTGCAATGCCGGTCTCCAGAGCCCTTAGCGAAATGGGCATAGAGGTTACATTTGTACCTGAGCAGAAAAACCCCGACGGTAATTTTCCCACAGTAAGCTATCCAAACCCTGAAGAAGCTTCGGCTATGAAGCTGGCATTGGATCTGGCCAAAAAGCTGGATGCAGATCTGGTGATGGGTACCGATCCTGATGCTGACAGGCTGGGAATAGCGGCTCCGGATAATGGTGAGTTTAAACTTATTACCGGAAACCAGCTTGGTTCTTTACTGGCAGAATACATTCTCAGTACCCGTAAGGAACTTGGCAAAATGCCTGAAAAACCGGCATTTATAAAAACCATTGTCACCACAGAGCTGCAATCTCTTATCGCCCGTGATTTCGGGGCAGAATGCTACAATACACTTACCGGTTTCAAATGGATTGGTGAAAAGATCCGGCAGTTTGAAGAAACCGCTGATGGCCCTTCTTATATTGGTGGTGGTGAAGAAAGTTACGGGTATCTGGTAAATACTGAGGTACGAGACAAGGATGCAGTTTCTGCAGCAACTATGACAGCCGAAATGACCCTTTATTTCTTAAGCCAGGGCAGGACTTTATGGGATCAGCTAAGAAAAATCTGGCAAAAATACGGTTATTTTGAAGAAGTGCTTATTTCGAATACCTTTAAAGGTGAATCCGGGATTCGTACCATGAACCAGCTTATGGAAAAAATCCGTAACAATCCTCCCTGTACATTCGGGGGGCAGGATGTTATCATGGTAAAAGACTTTCGTGACGGAACCATTAGATATGTCAAGGAAAGCACAGTTGAAAAAGAGATAGATCTTCCATCTTCCAATGTAGTTCAATTTATTCTGGCTGACCGCAGTGTAATTACGGCCCGCCCATCCGGCACCGAGCCAAAGATCAAATTCTATGCTTCCTGCAGCAGTGCTCCTGGTGAAGAGTACAGCAAGGCGCAATCAGTGGTTCGTCAGAAAATAAATGTAATCAGAGAGGCCCTGAAAAACCTTATTGGAGATTGAGAATGACAGGGAATAAAACCTTTTATGGAGAAAGTTTACCTTCAGGAAGTTCCGAGATGGAAACTGTATCCATGCCCACTCCGGTGGACCCTTTCATTGGAAAGACAATCGGAAATTGTGAAATCCTGGAAAAACTCAATGAAGGAGGCACGGCCCTTATCTACCGTGCCCACAATACCCGTTTTGATCTTGACAGAGTCGTTAAAATTCTCAAACCATCACTGATTGGCGAAGAAGATTTTTTTGTACGATTTAAACAGGAAGCACAGCTGGTAGCCCGCTTCGATCATCCCAACATCCTCAGAGTTTTTGATACTGGAAATGTAAACGGCTATTTTTATATGGAAATGGAATATATTATCGGAGAAACCCTTCGGGAATATATTAATTCCAACACCCGCATTAACGAAAGAGAGCTTCTTTCAATTGCCACCCAGTTACTCAGTGCTCTTGACTATGCACATAATATTCGCATTCAGGGTCAGGGTGAAAATGAAATCAGAGGCATTCTTCACCGGGATATCAAACCCGAAAATATCATGATCACTCCCGGTCGACTGATAAAGCTGATGGACTTTGGAGCCGCAAAACCGCTCAATATAACCTCCAATACCATGCAGGGAATGATTGTTGGAACTTTTCATTATATGTCTCCTGAGCAGCTTGCCGGAACTACACTAGATGCACGCAGTGACTTTTTCTCCATGGGTATAGTTCTTTATGAGATGGCCACAGGACAGCGTCCATTTGCAGCTGAGAATCTGACCGAACTCATCGACAAGATTAAAAGCTGTAAATACACCAGAATCCGTCAGATTCGACCATCCATTTCTCCTCTGACTGAAGAGTTGATAGACAAGTTGTTGACAAAGGAACAAAATCACCGTCCTGCAACAGCCAAAGAAATCAATGACATGCTCCAACACTGCATTCATTCTTTTAACACCTGGGGAACAGGAAAAAAAGTCATAGTTCCATTCTCAATCAAACGTCATTTCCCAACCATAGCTATAGCTTTATCAACGGTTTCCTGTGTGCTCTCAGCAATATCTCTTCACAAAAGCATAAAATCTGATCTGCCGGCACCCCGATTCACAGAGTCTGTATCCGTTCCTTTACTGGAACAGGGGCGGGTTGCAGAGCGTAAAGAGCAATGGAGTGCAGCTATCAATTCCTACAACATGGTTCCACCTCTGGAAAAAGGTGGACTGGCTAACGAGTATCTGGAAGCACGTATCAGAATGGCGGCAATAATGATCAAGCGACAAAGCGATTTCAATAAGGCCAGAAAAGTGCTTGAAGCATTAAAATCACACTATAGCGACCCGGCCATCGATGCATATCTGGGAAGAGCCTATTATCACCTGGGTCTTTACAAAGAAGCTCAAGAAAGATTTGAGAGTTCACTTAAATCCACTGCCGGTTCAGTTATTACATCATCGGCCGACTTAAAACGAGAAATGCTTTATTACAGCGCTTGTTCTATTGATGCACTTTTCACCAAAGAAGAGCAGAATCAGGCACTTCTGGTGGAAGCAATCAAAGCCTGGGATTTTTATAAGGAATTTTCCAAATGTGATAACAAATCTACAGAACCGGATTGTGTTTTTGCATCCAAGAGAAGGCTGGAGCTTTCAAAATATATTAATAATGAATAGTTCAGGAGTTGAAAAATCATGAATTTACTAATAATTAAAAGACTTTTCATGATCCTGTTTACCTGTGTGTGGTTTTCGTTTCCCACTTTCGCGAAGGTCAAATCGGTAGGACAATCTATACAACTGCGCCCGGTCAATATTAAAAATGTGGCTTACGCAAATAACGGTAAATCATTTGCAATTCCCAATTTTGTAACAGCTGGCAGTGTAGCATTGTTTTTTATCTCAGAAAAGGGAGAAGTTGGTTCGATCCCTTCCCGTTTCTCCCAAAAAGATTTTATACATACAGCAGGAGTCTTTTATTATTATTCGCGAAAAGATCAACTGCCATCAATGGCATTTTTACCTCTTCAGGAACTTTTAAGTGGCTACTCAGTTTCCTATACTCCCGGAGGAGATACTTTAGCTGTTGCTGGAGCAGACAAAGTATTACTGTTTGATTCTCAAAACTGGAGACAAATCAAGACATTAACCCTCAGTAACAATACCACCAGAGCCCTTTTTTCTCCTGATGGACAGATGATGGCAGTTATTGCCGGTGGGAAACTTTTTATGCTGGAAACCAGAACTTACTCATCACTCTACTCTATATCTGGTGAAAATGGTCATCAACTCGCCGATATCGCATTTAATAGCGATGGTTCCAAATTCGCAGTATTCGAATACAGTACATCCACTCTTGAACATACATCCAGAGTTTTAATTTATGAAAGCAAAACCGGTAACCAGGATCGTTCTCTCCCCTATTTTTCCGATAAAATCAGTAACTCACCTGGAGCTCATTTTCCCCTTTTATCCTATTCACCAAAAGATAGTGCAATCGCTGTTACTCTGGAAAAACCAATAGGTGGAAAAGTCCTTTTGATAAAAAGTAATGATGGATCAACAATTAAGGAATTTAAAGGATATTGCCACGCATTTTCTCCGGATGGATCTTTATTTTCAGCAGGTGGACAAATCTACTCTACTACAGACTGGAATGAGTTGGGTAGCCATAGTAATTCAGCTATATGCGTTGCATTTTCACCCGTTGAGCGGGTTATACTGGTAGTAACAATGGAAAATATCAAAAGATACCATATTGAATAATTATTAACCATGTCATGTTTTTGGCTCTAATTTGAACTTTTACCGGAGATTTTTGCCGGTCAGATTCAACTAAAGATTTTAAATATTTAATATTTTTATTCCCAGTTCCACTCATATAGAGTCCAATCGAAGTGTGTCTCGTATCTTTTTTGAGCAGACTCAATTTTAATTAACTTTTTATGACTTCATATCGTATTTTCAGGTAATCCGGTATCTGTTAAGAATGAAACGATTTTGATGATAATCAGGTCTTCCATTTTAGATCCGTTTCCGCAACAGACTGATCCCAATCCTAAAGAAAGGTTTTTATGCACCCTGTTATATTAAAGATTTTCTCTTTTCCAATCCATTCATACGGACTGATGCTCGCTTTATCATTTCTCTTTGGTATATGGTTTTCAGGATGGCGGGCAAAAAAGCGGGGACTTAATCCTGATGTTATTGCGGATATGGGTTTCTGGATTATTCTCTCAGCAATTCTGGGTTCCAGGCTTTATTATGTTTTCTTGCATTTTGATGAATTCAGAGGAAATCTTTTTTCCATAATTAATCCTTTTCAGGGAGAGACCGTCGGAATAGGCGGTCTGGTGATGTTAGGTGGTTATATTGGTGCTGTTATAGCCGCAATCATCTTTTTTAAGGTTAAAAAGCTGCCTTTTCTTTCCTATGCAGATATAGTCTCGCCAAGTGTCGGTTTTGGTATTATGCTTACCAGAATCGGATGTTTTCTCAATGGATGTTGCTACGGAGCAGCAAGCAAAAGTCCCCTGGCCGTAAAATTTCCTTTGGAAAGCCCTGCCGGTGTTTACCAGCATCATATCCATGCAGCCAGTTTGTACCCCTCTCAGCTTTTTGAATCTTTAGGAGGACTGGCTATTGCGCTGATTGTTTTAGCTGTTGGAAGCAGAAAAACTTTTACTGGCTTCCAGTTTTATCTTACAGGCCTTCTGTATGCAGTTTTGAGGTTTTTTGTGGATTACAGCCGTTTTTACGATACCACAGAGCGCCTCTTTGGAACATTAAGTCACAATCAGGTAATTTGCATTGGTTTGTTTATTCTTTTTAGCGGACTCATTCTGAAAAACCTGCTCTTTAAAGAAGAAAATTCAGCAACTGCTACCACCATAAAAGAAAAGCAACCAGTAAATGAACCAGTCAGCACACCGGTGGATAACGCTTAACTTTTTAAACATTTTCAAGCGGATGGAAGATTTTATTTTTCCACCGCTTTGCATTTTATGTGACAAACCCCGATTACCTGACAATGACTGGTTGTGCTCCGGTTGTTTAGATCATCTTCTTAACAACCATAAAAATCGAAAAAGCTGCCCCCGCTGTTCTCAGAATACTCTGGTAAGAAGTTGCACGTGCGATTTCGTATGGGATTTTCCATATGAAAGTATCTGTTCCTTTCTTGATTATGATGAAAAGGTACAGACAATTATGCATCACATCAAATATTTCAACAAAAAATACCTGGCGTTCTATATTGGATCTCTTTTTTCCCAATATATTGAGCAGAATGTTTTTGATGATGCAGATTTTATTATCGCAGTACCGCTTCATTGGTTAAGAAAATATAAACGGGGCTACAATCAGGCCGAATGGTTTACCAGAGGTATAATTTCCGGCCGCACAAAACCGGTTTTAATCACATCAGGTTTATTCCGAAAAAGAAGAACAAGAACACAGGTAAAATTAGATAAATCTGCCCGTAAGAGAAATGTTCAGGGAGCATTCGGAATAACAGATACCCTGCAGAAATCAATAAAGAACAAATCAGTTCTTCTGGTGGATGATGTAATCACCACTGGAGCTACAACCGCATCCTGTGCAGAGGCACTGCTTGGGGGCGGATGTGCAAAAGTTGAGGTGCTCTCACTAGCCAGAGACTAGAAGAAAATTGTAAATTGGAGATTATAGATTTTAGAATTGGGGTAGGAGATTATATTTAACCTAAAAAACGCAGTTGAATGCAGCGCATACGCGTCGCGATGCAAGATCGGGATTGAGCCCTAAGCCATTCGCGCGGTTTGACCTTATCACGTTGTCACATTTGTTCTTTAAGCGCAATGTATCCGGTGAAATTGCACCGTTTTTATATTACCGCTTTGTCGATAAGGCCTGCACCGCGTTCAAGGCTTATCATCTCAATATCTTACGCGTCTGCATCCACCTCAACTGCGGAATTTAGGTTTAAATGATTTTTCTGCAACTCCTTGACTTTTTTCTCTGCTATTGCGTAAATTTGTTACACCAAAATTAACCAGATGAGTTTTTTCAGAAATGTTTTCTTTTCTCCTGCAGCGTTCCGATAAAATCACCCGTAAAAAAATAATCACTCTGGCGATTCCGATAATGATAAACGGAATCGTGCAACAGGTTCAAATCCTGACTGACTGTGCTTTTCTGGGCCATATCAACAGTGACTTCTTTTCTGCAGTGGGAAATGTATTCTTTCCATTTTTCCTCTGCATGGGCCAGCTGTGGGTCCTGCCTACCGGAACCACTGTTTTAATTGCTCAGTCAATAGGAGCAGGCAAAACTCAAAATGGACGATCGATTGCCGAATCCTCCCTCAAATTTAATTCTTTAATCTCTGTTCTTTTCTTTTTAATCTGGTTTCTTTTCTCGCAACCCATTCTTTTAGCCATAGGAGTAAAAGAACCGATTCTTTCTCCTGCTCTTGACTATGTAAATATTCTCTGTTTTCTTTTCCTCACCATGGGCATAGATGTCACCGCAAGTGGTATCATGCATGGTGTTGGGATATCCAAGCCATTGATGCATATAGGAATTATGCGAAGTCTACTAAACATTATTCTTGACTGGATAATGATTTACGGTAAATTTGGATTTCCGGCAATGGGAATTAAAGGCGCAGCTCTGGCTACGGTAATTTCCAATCTGGCAGGCATTCCTGTAATTCTATTTATTGTCTTTAAAGCAGGCCACCTCCCGTTTAAACTTTGTTTTAGAAGTACATTTTTTGCCTCATGGAAAAATTATCTCCCCGCATTAAAACTGAGTCTTCCATCATCTGGTGAAGAACTTCTCTGGCATGGAGGGAATCTGATTCTGGTGTGGATGCTCAATACAATAGGAAAACAGGCTGCCGGTATTTACTCTCTGATTATGCAAATAGAATCAACCCCGGTTTTTCTTTACATTGGAATAGCTAAAGCCGCACAAACACTGGTAGGAAACCGAACTGGTGAAGGCAATAATACCCTGGCTATACAGGATGGATTGCAATGCCTCAGGTACACGCTTTATCTGTGTCTGGCATTTGTCATTCTCTTTATTTTTACTCCTGCACCGATACTCAGGATTTTCACTCGTGATACAGATCTGATCAACACGGTCGTTCCATTCTTAATGATAGCCGGAATATATCTGCTTCCCAAGGCTGTCAATATCACAATCGGGCATGGAATCAGAGGGTATGGAGATACCCGCTGGATGTTGTTTACTCAGATATTCGGTTTTGTTTTTATCACAAGTGCAGCTGCATTCATTATGTTCAGGCTAAAATCAGGAATTTTAGGATTATTTATAGCTATCGGTTTAGACGAATCCATCAGAGCAATCGTAAATTTTACCAGATTTTTCAAAGGACATAAGGGAAAAAGACCGTTTTCCATTGATGATAGCCAGATAGAATGCCCTGCATTAACATCCAAAGTACCTTAGAGCTTAACTTCGTAAATCGAGGCGTTTTAACCCAGAATACACAGTTGAATGCGGCGCATATACGTTCCGATGTAAGATCTTGATTGAGCCAGCCTTCCATAGTACTCAAGTACGGCGGAACAGGCGCTAAGCCATTCATGCGGTTTGATCTTATCACGTTGTCACATTCGTTCTTTAGCGTAAAATATCCGGTGTCCACCTTTCGCAGACTTCGGAGGACAGGCAATAGCACTGTTTTTATTTTACCGCTTTGTCGATATGGCCTGGCCCGCGTTCAAGTCTTATCATCCCAATATGTCACTCTCTGTATCCATCTCAACTGCGGTATTTAGGTTTAAGTTTTGCTTAGCTTAAAAAGAACTTAAATGTGCTAAAATCCCCACAACCAGTACAAAATTGTCCCACCATTATATTCTAAAAACTTCACAAACATTTCTATCTTCTTGATTTTATTGTTATTACATTCATTTTTTGAAAACAGGCACAGAATTCGCATAATATCATGTCGGAGGTAACTATGGAATTAACAGCAGCTCTCTCACAGGTTAAATCCACCCTGGCAACTAAACCCCTGATTTCGGTAAAAAATCTGGTAGATCAATCAAAAACCAGTCTGGACCAGCTGGCAGATATTCTAAATATTCTGCTGTCCCAAGGCAAAATCAGAATGGCATCCGCAAAAGGTTGCAGTAACACCTGCACTTCATGCCCAACCTGTTTTCAAGGTACAGATCAGAATTTAACCGGCAACGAAATCGTGATCTCCATGATTTCCAATATGCAATATTTACATGCCGATGATTAACGCCTCCGGGTTTATTCGATTTGTAAATAGCAGGCTTAAAAACTGCAGAATCTGGAAAACAGGTGGGATATGTTTCTCCAAATTGCAACTGACTAACATATTTATAACACAAAGGCCGGGCACACATCTGCCCGGCCTATCGAAGCTTACTGATTGACTGAGTATACTTAAAGATGGTCTGAACCAGCAGTGTGGATTAAAGCGATAACCCGGTACCCTCATCGACACCACATACAATATTCATACACTGAACAGCTGCACCAGAAGCACCTTTGCCCAGATTGTCCAGCCGAGAAATCAATACTATCTGTTCATCATTGTAAAAAACACATATATCATTTCGGTTGGTATCATTTGAACCAACCACATTCAAATATCCGTTCTCAGTTGACAGCTCTGTCTCAAACGGTAATACACGTACGAATTGCTCTGATGCATAGTAGGCAGAGAGAAATTCATGAATCTCTTTTGCAGAGCTCTTCTTTGGCAGCAACCTCCGGTGAAGAGGAACCATTACCGCCATTCCTTTATAGTAATTGCACACCAAAGGAGTAAAGATTGGTGTAAAATCCAAACCTACAATCTTTTGCATTTCTGGTAAATGTTTGTGGTTTAGTTTGGCAGAATAAGGACGTGGTGCAACAAGTGCTCCATATTCTGTTTTTGCAGATTCATATTGAGAAATCAGTTTCTTACCGCCACCGCTATACCCGGATACAGCGTGCAACGTTACCGGATAATCAGACTGCACAAACCCTTGCCGCACAAGAGGATACATCAAAGCAACAAACCCGGTTGCGTAGCATCCTGGAACGGCAATTCTTTTGGATTTCTTTATTTTTTCCCGTTGCCCTTTGAGTTCAGGAAAGCCATATGCCCAAAGTGGATCAGTTCGGTGTGCCGTACTGGCATCAATAATACAAGTCCGCTCATTACTGATAAGAGAAACTGATTCTCTGGAGGCATCGTCAGGAAGACAAAGAAATACGATATCGGCTTCATTGAGAAATTTCCGTTTATATTCGATGTCTTTCTTCCGTTCATTTTCAATTTTTAAAATTTCAATACCACTGTGCTTTGAAAGACGTTCATTGATCTGTAACCCGGTGGTACCTTCCTGACCATCAACGAAAATTTTAAACATCAGAACTCCTGTTTTTTAAAACGAAGCCATACAACCGGCTATTAATTGTCAAAACTTTATAATATAATACACAAATAATCTGCAGGCAATTTGTTATTTTCAGCTCTTTTTTGAATACTCATGATTACGCTTGAATCTGCGAATTAATCAATTGATTTCTCCTGTTTTATTTTTATAACTATTTTTAAACTCTTCTCTTGTTATGGCATAAGGTTTTTTACATCATATAGAGATCCATCAATAAAAACATAAAAGGACCATTTATGAATTTTTCTTTAATATTAGCACACCCCAGGGCAGGAAGCTTTAATCACGCAATTGCGGAAACTGTTAGACAAGTTCTTATTTCTCAAGGTGTTAACGTTTTTTACCATGATTTATACCAAGAAAATTTTCCTCCGGTTCTTCCCACCGGCGAGGAAAACAGGGATGCATTGTTACCAGATGTTATTTCCAATCATTGTGAAGAGATCAGAAGCACCGATGGAATCATTGTGGTTCATCCAAACTGGTGGGGACAACCTCCAGCTATACTGACTGGATGGGTGGATCGGGTCTTCAGACCTGGAATAACATATCGTTTTGTAGAAAATGATAAGGGTGAGGGTGTCCCACAGGGATTGCTGAAGGCTCATATTGCACTGGTTTTTAACACTGCCAATACAGCAGTAAAAAGAGAACTGGAAGTGTTTGGTGATCCCCTTGAGACAATCTGGAAAAACTGTGTTTTCGGTCTTTGCGGTATCAATAATTTTTTCAGAAGGACCTTTACCATTATGGTAACCAGTACATCTGAACAGAGGAAACTGTGGTTGGAAGAGGTTAAAACCATCACCCAAAAAGCGGTTCAGGATACCCGTACTCATCATCAACCCGATACAGATATTTTAGATTTGTAATTTTAAATTTAACAGAATCGTTCCTTTTTTATAATGATTTGATTTTTATGATAGAAAGGATTGGACCAGTTAAATTAAGACAGTATATTGAATAAAGAAATCAAAACTGATTTCTTGTAAAAACTGCTGATATAATCATAAATTATAAATAAAGATTTCATCCGCTCAGTTTTTTGCAAAATCAGGAGGGAAAATGCTTCGATTTCTAAATATAGTCTGCTGGATATTTTGCTTTATATCCAGTATTTTTGCAAGAAATAACTTTCCTGATTTTGTTTTTGTAAGTCCAGTTCCTCAGGACATTCTGTTCAAAAAAATTCTGCACCCATATCCGACTCTTGACAGCACCCGATATTTGTGTCAGGTTGATCAGGTTCATGGTACCCGCCCTTCTACCCTTCCCCGTAATGCTACCGGGAAAAATATTCTTGTGGGAATCATTGATACCGAATTTGACACACATCACCCGGCATTTCTTGACAAAAATGGTAATACCCGGTTTATAGCACTTTGGAACCAGGGTGATACTGCAAAAAATGTGTCGAATCGATTTGGTTATGGTGTAATTAAAAATCACGCCCAATTGCAGAGCGACAGTCTTTTTGGACTTGTTGAAAACCATGTACATGGAACCATGACAGCCAGTATCGCAGCCGGCTCTGAAAGAAGCTTTAATTTTTACGGGATGGCACCAGATGCCATGATTGCTGCAGTAATGTATTCAAATGATTTAGATAATATTTCCGATGGTATTTCATGGATTTTTTCACTTGCAGATTCACTCGAAGTCCCCTGTGTCGTCAATTTAAGTATAGGTATTTCTTATGGGCCTCACGATGGTACTTCTTTATTTGACAGATTTGTCGATTCTGTCAGTGGTCCTGGACGAATAATAGTAGGAGCTGCTGGAAATGATTACAATCATAATACACATACTCAATTTAAATTAGCTCCCAATGATTCTGAAAGCACATGGCTTACTCCTAAATTATATAAATCCGGCTCTGACAGTATTTATGTTTCCGGAGTCGATATCTGGGGAGAAAAATCAAAAACATTCTCTATACAGCCAATAGTAATTGACACCACAAGTAAATCTATGAGCAGCTTTAAAAATGTAATTCTGAGAAGAACAGACATCGAATATGAAGATTCACTGATCTGGAAAAATAACGATGGTTCAACCGATAAAATTCAAATGTTTATCAAAGCTGAGCCTTCCAGCAATCTTAATAATAAACCTCATTTTATGCTCTATTTTCAATCTTCAAGTCACAACCTATTTGGTGGTGTCAAAGTCATCAATGGTAAAGACAACTGCACCATCCATGCATGGCATATATATAAACAGGCCCTGCAAAATCTGGACATGGATCGTTTTCATAACGGCGATCCTCAATGTAGTGTCAATGAAATCGGAGGTACTGCGAAACGGATAATCGTAGCAGGATCCTATACCGGCAGAGTAACTCTGAAATACTGGAATGACTCATTGGAAGTAACTGGTGATCATAGCGGTGATATCACTCATTTCAGCGGAACCGGCCCTACTGTTGACGGAAGAATTAAGCCGGACATAACTGCACCTGGATGGAGAATAGTTGTAGCTATGAGCAGAAGCTCTCAACCTGATTTAACTCCGGTTATCTGGCCTGACATATCCAGAAAAAGTGGTCGATATGCAGAAGCTACCGGAACATCCGCTTCAGCTCCGGTTGTAACAGGAATAATTGCGCTGATGCTTGAAATAGATGCATCACTGACTCCGGAAACCGCTCTTCAATGTATTTGGAAATCTGCGATTCATGACCAGTGGACCGGTGATATTACCACACCCATAAACAGATGGGGTGCAGGCAAAATCAATGCAGAAGGAGCTGTCCAGGAAGTTATCAGACTAACATCTGTTAAAAAGATTGCTTGCCCTGAGATTAAATCAAAAATTTCATTCTCTTATAGTGGTAATTCTGTACACATTAAAAATTTCAATGAAAAAGGAACTGCTGTGTTCTTTAATCTTCAGGGCCGTCAAATTGCGAAAGTTAATTTTACTGAATCCGGTATTATTGCTATCCCAGGAAATTTTGCTTCCGGATTATTCACTATGACGTTTTACAGGCAAAATGGCACTTCAATTGGCAGTTACAAGATTGCAGTAGACCATTAAAACTTAAGTCCATAGTAGAAGAAGTGTTGCAGATTATATGGGTTAACTTGTAAGAAATTCCCACAATGGACCTTTGATGCCCTTTGCTCGGAGCCGGTTTATAATCGCCTGCTGTTGTGGTGTTCTGTCTTCAAATATCCAGCGAGGCGATCGGTTCTGAAAATCCAGCAGAAGCGTTTCAATCTGCCCGGCTTTTATATCTGGTGATATATAGAAAAAAGGTTCCAGTAACGAATGTTCTTTACTTATTATATTTTCTCTTATTGCCCGTTCATAAAGAGCTGTTTTGGGGAATAGTCGCATACCAATAAAAGGGAATATCACAGTTTTTTTCAAACACAGAGAATTTTTAAAAGAAGTAAGCATTGTCGATTCTGTTTCACCGGGCCCTCCCATTATCAGAAAATGAGCATAATTTACATCCATTCCGGCAGCGATTTCACTGGATAAAAGTATATCTTCGTATGTAAATTTTTTTCCATAATCTGATAGAACTTCATCACAGAAGCTGTCTGAACCGAATTCAATGTGCTTAAGGCCTGCCATGACCATCAGTTTAATTATTTCTTCTGTAATTCCTGAGGGCCTTAAAAAGCATCCCCATTCAATTTTTAAGTTACGTCGTATAATTTGATTACATACTTCTGCGACATGATCATTTGAAATGTTAAACACAGAATCAACAATAAAAAAATAACGCGCACCGGATCTGACTGCCAAGCTGATGTCTTCAGCAACTTCTTCTGGATCACGATATCTGACATTGTGTCCTTCAATGAGCGGATAAGAACAGTAATTACAGTTAAATGGACACCCCCTTTGTGTCTGAATACCAGCCATTGAACTATTCAATAGATAATTCTTCAATAGGTTCTCAGTAAACAAAGGGCTGACAATATCTCTATGACCGCTTATAACCGTTGAATTTTTTTTAATACTGTTTTTTTCCCGAAACACCAACCCTTCAATATTTTCTAATTTTTCATTTAGTGATCCGGTTGTTTTTGATAATAGTTTCAACAATTTGACAATTGATTTTTCTGCTTCACCTACAATACCATAATCGGCTCCTGTTAAGTCAAGTATCTGTTCCGGGAAAAGCGAAAAACCACTTCCTCCGACAATTACTTTGGAAGTCGAAGCAGCCCTGATGCGTGTAACAATCTGATGACAATCAGGAATAAAGTATTTCGTTCTGTTAAATTTTGCATCATCGATATTTCTGATAGAAAGTCCAATAAAATCCGGCTGAAAATTATTAATTACCTCCTCCAGCTCTGCATTTTCAAAAATCATATCCAGTATTTGAACTTCAAATGATTCTTTTTTTAATGCTGCGGCAATATAAGCCAGCCCCAGAGGAAACACCGGATAGGGATCAGTACAAAGATTACTGTTTATTAAAAGAACTTTATTCAGAATAACTCTTTCTTTATGATTAACTGTTCAGCTGCTCTGGCAGTTTTTTAGACAGCAATTCAGTGATCCTGGCAGCAGAAATCAAGATGCCTTGTTCACAAAATGAGGTGCAGAACTGCTCATGTTCTCTTCCTTGGCGATAATCAGGCTCTTTGGGAGGGTGTTTCAGATAACGGCTCATCAATGAAATATCAGCACATACCAGAAGACTTGATTGATAATAATAAAGAAAAGGTCTGGAACCCATATAGAGCGAGGACCCCAGAATTTTTCGATCGTGTAAAGCCAGATCACTGATGCCTCTTTTTTTTATGGAATGTATCCCCTCGTTTTTAAAAATTTCTATCATGGAATCATGAATATTATCAAAAATATGCAGTGCAGATTCTCCAGCTCTACGTTCTCCAACAATGATCGTAACGACAACTCCCGGAGTCAGAATAACCGTACCTCCTCCGCCACGTCTTTCCTGTATAGAAACGCCATCTTCATAACATCGCTCCAGATCTAATTCCAGTTCAGGCTTGCAAGAGGGACCATGCACTATTTCCAGGCACATCTGCTCGTAAACATAGATAAAAGGTTTTGGGCAAATGGCACCGTATAGAAATATTCCATCATTTTTGCGAATTCTGCCAGGAAATTGCGGATATTCTATCATTGTCTTTTCCTATGAATCTTACTGTGCCTATTGGCAATAAACAATGAAATATAGGTAAGCAGAGGAAACAGTTTTCTTAACAGAGGATCTCTAATGAAAATCGCCTTTTCCGGACATATTTCCTGACAGCAAAAGCATCTTATACAATTACGATAATCAAATGAAGGCACTTTTTTATTGACTTTGCAGGAAATTGCCTTTGGATTAACCGGACAGGTGTTTACACATCTAAGGCAGCGAATGCATTTTTCTGAACGGATGGACGGACGACGTGTAAAAAGGGATCGAATCTGGCGCAGAATCGGGCTTTGTGGTAAAACAACAGGAGCACTTCTTACAACCTCAAAATCAGTATCCACGAATGCATCTACAGCTTCACCGATAACATCAATTTTGTGAGGATCGGAAACCCCAAGACCGGATTTTACACCCTCAACCACAGGTGGAACAAACTCAGGATTCAGATCAATAATTCTGCAGGCAACTGAATCCAATGCTACAGGATCAGTAGAAAACAGCAATGCCCCTACTTTTTTGGGTTCACCACTCTGAGGCCCATTACCCTCCATCGCATAAATCGCATCCATAATATATAAACGCGGTTTAACAAATCTGGTTATATCCACCAGCAATTTTGAAAAATCATACACATCAGGCAGCCTGGCGTGAAATTCACCTTTTACAATACCAGGTACACATCCGTACTGGTTTTTAACTGCCCCAGTCATCCTGGTTAGCCCGTGAGTTTTAAGTTTGGATAAACTAATCAATCCATCTGAATTAAAAACGGCATTGGCAATAAAAAGCTGCTTGCAAAAAGCGCCTTCTGAAAAAGTAACACTTCTTCCATGATCAAAATCAGCCAGATTTATATTAAGCTCAGCTGCGATCTTACTATAGCCGGACTTCTGGGCAGCCTGGGCAGCGGTCTGCAAGCCAGCAGGAGAATCACCATACTGAAGTATTATCCCGGTTTTCTGCACTAAAACTGCAATAGCTTTAAATACCGAAGGGTGAGTTACCACACATTTTTCTGCTTCAGTACCCCAGAGAAGATTAGGCTTTAAGAGTATTCGCTCACCACTTCGGCAGAAATGATCGACTCCACCAAGCAGCGAAATACCTTTTTCAACTGCAGAATTTACCTCATCCTGGTCATATGAACCACAAGCTATAATCGCCACTGTTGATTTCATTTTAAATCCCTAACCTCAATTTTAATTTTATCTCTATACTCTGCTCGACTCACTTATCCTGATTTGTATTTCAATATTACGGTTATCAACACATTCAGTTTTAAAAAAATAGATACAGGATAAAGAAAGTTCCACATACTTTATAAAAGAACAGGTATTAATGGACACAGTTGTGGTAAATATATTATAATCAAATGATTACAATATCCAATGAGGTCTTTCTCTGTTTTTGATGGATATCAGTTCCATATGATTCAAATTCTCTCACCGATCGAACATCTGCTGTTTCCTTTGCTATTTCTTATTTGCATTGTCATGTTTACCCATGTTTTCAGGCAAATGTATCACAAAACCTCTATTGCTAATGAAAGATTATCTTCAAACAGACTGATAAATATCCTCCTGATAATTTTAGTTGGTTCTATTTTTACTCTGGGATATTTTATAACAATCAGACATGTTCGTGATGAAGAACAAAAGATAAAAGCAGAGGCGAAACTTACTGTTTCTGCACTGAAATCGGCTATCGAAAGTAAAATAAGCAAAATTGATGCAGGTGTAACTGCCATCAACGGATCTCCTTGTTTCCTTGACTACCTGCGAAATCGTTCAGATGAAGATCTTATTAATACCAATGCAGTTCTTGATCGCTATCAAAAAGCATTCAATGCATATGCAGTCTATCTCATGGATACTGCCGGAACAACAATAGCATCTTCCAACCGAAATTCTGAATTAAGTTTTGTAGGAAAAAATTATTCTTTCAGAGCCTATTTTCAAAAATCAAAAGCTGGAAATCAATGCAGCTATTTTACAACTGGGGTAACCACTGGAAAACGTGGCTACTTCTGTTCGGCCCCAATAAAAAGTAAGGACAACCAAATACTTGGAGTAATAGCTTTCAAATATGATACTGAGCAGCTTGATTCCATTTTTATGCTAAATCCCAGAGCATTTCTGGTTGACCAGAACAGCATGATTTTTCTTTCCGGTAGCTCAGATTTTAATGGTAAACCGCTTTTTCCTCTTACTGAACTTCAGAAACAGGAAATTACCTCTAAAGTCCATTATAAATTCAATTCTTTAGAGCCTCTGATAAAAGAGCCACCCAAAACCGACCATGTGTTAATGGGTAAGCATCTGTTTCTGGCATCCAAGACCATTTTATATCTTCCAGACTGGTCAATTTTTGTTTTTTCGCCAAAAGAATCGGTTTTTAAATATTACCTTTTGGGTTTCTCTTTTACAGTAGCATTAATCCTGATCATATTCTCTCTGATAAATTATCTGACTTCAAACCGCATAAGGGAATGGGCTGAGGACATTTTTCTGTCTGAAAAAAAGATTTCAGGCTATTTTTGAACATGCTCCAGAGGCCATCACCATTTGTGAATGTGAAAGCGGGCTTGTAATTTCTGCAAATACCCTGGCAAACCGGCTTTTAAAAATCAACGACAAACCGGTTTCTATTCTCGAAAAAATCTGTCAATCCAATCAGGAACATTCAAATATAGTTCTGCCACTTTCTGCAGACGCTTTTAAAGGATTATTTAAAAGTAATTTTGATGGGAACACCCGCCACCTCTCTGTATCCAGTGTAAACATTTCATTTAAAGGAAAAAACTGTCTGGTATTATTTCTTAAGGACATTTCGGATATAATTAAAACCCAATGTGCTCTTGAAGAAAGTGAGCAACGTTACAGGGAACTTACTGATTTTCTGCCCGAAGCTATTTTCGAAATAGATCTCAAAGGAGATATCTCTTATGCAAACAAAAAAGCATATGATCTTTTCGGGTATGGGAAAGATGATTTAGCTCAATTTGTCAACCCGTTGTATTTTATTATTCCCAAAGAACATGAACTGGTCAAAGTAAATTTGAACCGAATCCTCAATAGTAGTGTACAGGTCCATTCTGAATACACTGCAGTGCATAAGAGTGGCAGACAGTTTCCTGTTATGGTTCACTCCACTCCAATAATTCGTAACAATAAAATAGCTGGTTTGTGCGGTGTTTGTATTGATCTGACAGAACGAGTGCGTTTTGAAAAAGAGATGTTTAAAAAAGATAAACTGGAAGCTCTTGGAATCCTTGCAGGTGGAATTGCACATGATTTTAATAATCTGCTGACTGCCATCTGGGCTGGTGTTTCTATCATTAAGTTAACAACTCACGATGATTCAGAACAAAAAAGCATTATTCAAGATGTAGAAAATGCACTCCAACGTGGTAGAGATCTTACAGGTCAGCTTCTAACCTATTCCAAAGGCGGTGCGCCAATTAAAGAAGCCACATCCCTGGAATTACTTGCCAAAGAAACCGCCGCATTTACAGCTTCAGGTACTCAGGTAAAATGTGAAATCACCTCTCAGCAGGACCTTTACTCTGCAGATATTGACAGCTCTCAGATCAGCCAGGTAATTCAGAACCTGCTTATTAATGCAATTGAAGCTATGCCTCAGGGAGGAGTTATCAAAATCTCTATGATCAATACTGACAACCCTATTGTTGAAAATGTGGAATTACCTGCAGGAAAATATATCGAGCTTACTGTCAGTGATTGTGGAAGTGGAATTCCAACTTCTATTCAGCATCGCATCTATGATCCTTTTTTTACCACTAAACAAAAAGGCTCGGGATTAGGTCTGGCTACATCCTATTCAATTGTAAAAAAGCATAACGGCCATATTTATTTTGATACCGTTTTAAATAAAGGAACTTCATTCCATGTGCTTCTTCCAGCCTCTTCCAAAGCAGTCGTTCAGAATGATAAATGTGACTTTATCCCTGTCATCAATTCCGGGAAGATTCTTCTTATGGATGATGAAACTGTTATTTTGAGTGTAACTAAAGAGCTGCTTTGTCATTTGGGTTATACAGTAGAGATTGCTACGGATGGTGAAACTGCCATCAATTTATATAAAGATGCGCTGCTAAATAAGCAAAAGTTTGATGCACTGATCCTTGATTTAACTATCCCTGCCGGAATGGGTGGTAAAGAAACCTTATTAAAACTTCTGGAAATAGATCCTGAGGTAAAGGCTCTTGTTTCAAGTGGTTATTCCAATGATCCGATCATGGCTGATTATAAAAACTATGGTTTTAAAGGTGTCATAACCAAACCTTACAACATAAAAGAGTTGAGCATTTCTTTGCAGCAGGTTTTAAATCCAGGCATAAGCTAAGTCCTGGACTATGCAACTGTATCTTTAAATCAAAATGAATCCCTAACCTGGCTATCAGATTACTATTTTCTGTTTTAAAATATAGAATTTATACCAAGCATTTAACCACAAATGGAAAAATTATGTCTTTTACCATGATACGAAAACTGCCATCTGTTGAAGATGTGAAAAGCAGCGAATCACTTTCAACTCAACTGAGTGCAGTTAAAAAACAAAGGGACACTGAGATCCGGGACATTATTGAAAACAAAAACAATCGCTTCATCGTTGTTATCGGTCCCTGCAGCGCTCATGATGAAAATGCGGTATGTGAATATATAAACAGACTAGCTATGGTTCAGGAAAAGGTAAAAGAGAAAGTTCTTCTTATTCCCCGTATCTACACCAATAAACCGCGGACTACAGGCCAGGGATATAAAGGTATGGCTCACCAGCCTGATCCATCCAAAGGACCAAACCTATCAGAAGGAATCAGGATGATTCGCAAAATGCATGTTCGGGCACTCAGTGAATCACATTTAACCTCAGCCGATGAAATGCTTTATCCTTCCATGTATCCTTATCTGGATGACTTGCTTAGCTATGTGGCAGTAGGTGCCCGTTCGGTGGAAAACCAGTCCCACCGTTTAACCTGCAGTGGCCTGGATATACCCGTTGGCATGAAAAATCCTACCAGCGGTGATATGAAAGTCGCTTTAAATTCCATCTTTGCGTCACAAAACTCCCATGTTTTCTCCTACAACGGCTGGGAAGTGAAAACCGATGGCAATCAGCATACCCATCTGATTCTCAGAGGGGCTGTTGACCATTACGGACACAATATTCCCAATTACCATTACGAGGATCTGATCAGTATAGCCGAAGAGTATCAAAAGCGTAAACTCTCTTATCCGGCAATTTTCGTGGATACCAATCATGAGAACTCCGGAAGGCACTATAAAGAACAACCCAGAATCTCTATGGACATCCTCAGATACCGCAAATATTCCTCATCACTTAATTCCATTGTCAAGGGGCTGATGATCGAAAGTTACCTCGAAGAGGGCAACCAGAAAGAGAATGAAAATGTATTTGGAAAGTCGATTACCGATCCATGCCTGGGATGGGATGACTCCGAAAAACTGATTTACGATATTGCTGAAAACTGCTGAAACCAGAAGAGTGGGTCAGTTGTCAGTGGTCGGTAAGATAAGAATGTTTTAACCAAAAAATACTAATTCACTATAAAAATATTTGTGATTGTCTGAAATTTTTAATGAATATAATAGTTTATCTGGAAAATGATGTAGAGGCTTTCAGAGTAACAGATGCTCTGGTTGACTGTATCGGTTCCCGGTTTCCCCGATGGACCTTTACCAGAGTAACTAATGAGATTCTGTTTGTTGAACAACTTTCCAGAGCAGATCTGGTTATCACCTGGGAATTCAAAGCCCAGTGGTATTACCAGGCTCCAAAACTTAAAGCCATATTTACACCTGCTGCAGGCCATGACTGGATTGAAAGAGTCGATGATTTCCAGGTTACAGTATTTCATGGTTCATTTCACGGTGCGGTCATGGCCGAATCTCTTTTGGCAATGATCCTGTATTTTAATCGCAGAATTCCACAAACTCTTCTTCAACAGAAAAATCATATCTGGGATCGCGAATTTCTTAATCATACCTGTCGACTTGTTAGACAGCATGTGGTTATAGTGGGTTATGGCAATATAGCCCGTGAATGCGCTAGAGTTTTGAAAGTCTTTGGATGCAGAATTACAGGTGTAAAACATTCCCCATACGATAGCCGGCTTGATAAGGATGCCGATACCATCTGTCATCCTAACCAGTTGCCGGATATCCTGGGCAACTGTGATCATCTGGTAAGTATACTGCCTGGAACAGAATCGAACCTGGATTTTTTTAACAAAGAGCGTTTATCAGCAATAAAACCCGGTGCCTTCTTCTACAGTATCGGAAGAGGAAATTGCTGTAAAGATGAAACCATATTATGGGCTTTAGATAATGGATTAATAGCCGGAGCAGGCCTGGATGTTTTTTATTATGAGCCATTAGCTGCAGATTCCCCATTATGGGATCACCCCAATGTTCTTACCATGCCCCACGGAGCAGCTATTGTCCAGGATTATTTACCTATGTACTTTGAAGAAATCACTGAGATACTGAAGAGATTTGTGGATTAGATATTAAAGTCACATTCAATTGCAGATATTATAATTGTTTTTTCCCCTTTTTGAATGTTTATTCATTCTCAACCAACTATCTCAAATCTCCCATTCCTCACCATCACCAGTGGCGGAATTCTGTATTTTTCAAAATAATCACATCACTGCTTCAAATTACTCCAGAATGTATACCAGTGCAGATCTTCATACTTTTGCAGATTTTGCTCTTTAAAAGAAAAGGGAAATGAATGAACATCGATCGATACTTGACCATTTCTGATTGCAGCAGCTGCAAGAGTATAAATTTCACCCATGTTTTCATCGGTCATGGCAAAACATCCTATGGAAATACAATCACCATGGATCATTATTGCGCCACCGGTTCTTTTATAGTAGCGATCAAAGGAATTGGGATAATCAATATTAATAGATAAATAAAAGTCACTATACGGATTGAAACTGGCGCAAGTTACTTTGTAAAATCCTTCCGGACTCTGAAGATCACCTTCCCGAAGTTTAGGGCCTGGTAAACCGGAAAAATAACAGATATCGTAAGTTTCAAAAAGAGTAAATTGACCGCTGTCATTTCTTATCCATAACTCCAGTATTGCAGTTTTTTTGAATATTCTGATAAATACAGGAGAACCTATTTTCAGATTTTTAGTGTATAGCTGCTCCAGCAGATCTGCTTTTATGCTTTCCATTATCCTTTCAGCACGAGAATTAGTGGGTATTTCTGAAGCAGAAGGTTCGCAAGTCATAATTCCAAATAATATGAAGGTAAAAATAACTGCACAAATCCTGATAATCATAAATCCGGCTCTCGATTTTCCGATATTTATGAGTCTATACTGATAATATACTGCAACAATTAATAAATGCAGGATATTGTCAGTAAAAATTACAAAAGATGCATTCTTATAACGTAAGTACATTTGAGATTGTTACGATTCTGGTAATAATTCTGCTTTTCGACTACTGACGAACTGCTTTTTTTCCTTTTTTGAAGGGCTTCTCTCTTTTGATGAGACAACCGAGATCAAGGGTTCCTGCAAAGGGTGGCCTGCTGTCATTGGTGATCCTGATTTCGCAATTGATGCTTTGGAAAGGTTTAAAGAAAGCCTGCACAGAAAACATCGTGAAGCTGATTACCCTTACCTGTTAG
>DATAMG010000121.1:0-17903 GCA_036260705.1 Chitinispirillaceae bacterium
GTACAGAACCGGCAGCGCTTATGATGTAAGGGCTTTCAGTTAGTTTATCCCTGAATGCTTTATGAATATTACCGTGAATCTCCCATTTATGAGTCAGACGAATCACATTCTCTATATCATAACCCAGATCCTTATTGTACATAAAATTTAGCTGTGAATAAATGATGTATGAACATATAATTAACATAACAGAAAATGCAATCTGAAGTACAATTAATATTTTCCTGATTATTGTATTTTTGGTGACCGTTCTGGATACAGTTTGCAAAATTTTCCCTGGAGCGATCCAGGAAAAATAGAATGCCGGATAGGAGCCGGCGATCAGTCCTAAGAAAAGTGTTATCAACATCATAATAGACAAGTTGCCAATCGAAAACAGCTGCAGTTCTTTTCCGGTATAAGAGTTAAATGTGGGAATAAGATAGATTGTGATACAAAGGCCCATAACAAAGGCAAACAAACTCAAGAATATGGATTCACCTAAGAATTGAAAAACCAGGCTGGATTGTCTGGCACCATATACTTTACGTATACCAATCTCTGTTGCGCGCCTTGTAGCCTGGGCTGTAGACATATTGGTGTAGTTAACGCAAGCCATTAAAAGAATCAATACAGCCATTGTCGCCACTATATAAAGACGGTCGATAGACCCTAATTGTTCTTCATTGCTGTACTTTGAAAATAAATGAACTTTATGGAGTGGCTGCAGAAATAGTTCATCTTTAAAACCAGGTGTATTTACCTTTGATTTTAAATATCCTTTCAGCTTTTTATTAAAAGCATCAATATCGGTATTTTTTTGCAAGCGGACATAGGTGTAAGTATTACGGGTCTTCCAGTCAGAAGAACTAAAACCAGCATATTTTTCCATTATGGCAAAAGGAAGTAAGACATCAAATTTCATCGAAGAATTCCGTGGTATATCCTTAATTACTGCTTCGATAGTATAGGGATATTGGCCACTCAATCTAATTGACTTTCCTGCAAGATCTCTATCGGATCCGAAGAATTTTTGGGCAACCTTGCTTGTTAATATAATACTTGATAGGTCATTAAAGGTAAAATCCGGATTTCCATCCACCAGTGGAAATGTAAATATTTTAATGAAGCTGGAATCTACATAATAAGCATTTTCAAAGATGGCCACATTGTCTTTATCCAAAGCGATATGCTCTTCAGGTTGAATTCTGGTGTAATCTATTACCTCTGGAAAATCTCTCAACAGACCCGGACCAACAGCTGTTGGGATCCATTGTAAATCATAATTTTCATCAGGAGCATCCACTTTAATAACGACCCTGTAAATTGAGTCTGCATTTTCATGAAAATCATCAAAACTGAATTCATCCATCACCCACATCAAGACTAAAAAGCTACAGCAAAGACCCAGCCCCAGTCCGAGTATATTGATTAATGAGTATCCTTTCTGACGAATAAAATTTCGATATGCTATTTTCAGATAGTTCCAGAGCATTTAGCTTCTCCTGATTAGTTTTTGTTTAACAGAGAAATGGATGCTAATCATATTGTCATTCCTGCATTCCAGGAATTACAGATTTTAATTGTGTTTAATTATTTAACAATACTAATTAAGAATATGCCCATCGCAAAGTGATATTATTCGCTGTGCCTGTCGTGCAAATTCAGGTGTATGGGTTACCATTACAATGGTTGTACCGTTTCTATGTAAATCATGAAGAAGAGCCATTATTTCCAAACCATGAGTAGTGTCAAGATTGCCGGTTGGTTCGTCTGCCAGAATTAGTTTTGGATTGGCAGCAACAGCTCTGGCAACAGCAACTCTCTGTTGTTGTCCCCCTGAAAGCTGCTGTGGAAAATGGTTTCGCCTGTGTGCAATGCCAGTTTTCTCAAGGGCTTCTTCAACTCGTTTTTTCCGTTCACCGGATGGAATACCGATATATAAAAGAGATAGCTCAACATTTTCATAAACTGTTAACTCTCCTATCAAATGGAAACTCTGGAAAATAAAACCGATATTGGATTTCCTCAGAAAAATCCGTTTGCGTTCCGTTATTCTGCTTACTTCTTCATCCATGAACCAATGCTGTCCCTTGTTTGGAACATCCAGTAAGCCAATAATATTTAAAAGAGTGGATTTTCCGCATCCTGATGGGCCTGTGATCGCAACGAACTCTCCTTTGTGAATCTCAAGGCAAATTTTATCAAGGGCTGTTGTTTCCACTTCTTCTGTATAATAAATTTTTTCCACATCCTTCAAAATTATCATTTACATTCCCCTCTGTTATGCGATTATCTGTATTCCAGATGCAAAACCTCTTTATCACTGAAACCATCGTAGCCGGAAGTTATTACTTTTTCACCAGGTTGCAGGCCGGAAAGCACTTCAAAGAGATCTGTGTTCTGCCTGCCGATTTTAATCTTTCGTTTTTCAGCTCGTTTCTCATCTGTACTTAATACATATGCCCACTGTCCTGCGGTGCTTTGATAAAAACCACCTTTATTCAGAGTCAATGCATTATTTTTTGATTCAGCTCCTATCTGAAGATTTATATGTAAAGTTTGCCCCAGTAAAACATTTTCCGGAGTAGTGTTTTCAAATTTCAATTCAGCTAGAAATCGCCCATTCTCCACATCCGGAAGGATTTTATAAATCACCACAGTATAGCTTGTTTTGTCTAATGTTATCTCACCTTTGTTACCGTTGCTTACTCTGCGAATATAATGCTCATCGATATCTGCCAGTATTTTAAGCTCGTCCATTATATTGATCTGCCCAAGACGTTGACCAGCTGTCTTTGATTCTCCAACTTCAACATTTAAAGAACTTATCTGCCCCTTTATCGGTGCCACAATATTCAATGCATCTATCTTTTGATTGATCAGTTCAAGATTTTTTTTCATACGGTTTAAAAATTTTTCAGAAACTTTGATCTGGTTTTCCCGCAAAACCTTTTCCTTAAAATAGTGATTATTGATGCGCTCTAACTGTTTGACTGAATATTCATAAGATTCTCTGGATTTCAGATAATCATCCAGTGAAATCAATTCCCGGGGAAAAAGAGCACTGTCTTGAGAATATTTACGGCTCTTAGCTTTAAATTGATATTCTAAATCCGCAGATTGATTTGAATAATTAGCGGTCATTATTTGTAATGCCACGCGGGCATTTTCCATCTCTTCTTGAAGATTTAAATATTCCGCTTCCCGCTGCATCATATTAAGAATTAGACTGGTATTGGACAGTCGAAGAATTGTATCGCCCTTTTCCACCCAGGTACCCGCTTCCACATACTTCTGTTCCACATGTCCACCTTCAACAGCATCAAGATAAACTACTTTTACAGGCATTACTCTTCCCTGAACAGGTATGTATTCCTGAAATTCCGAAACGCTTACTGTGGAGATGACGATTTTTGAAGCATCGACCTTTAATGTCGTTCTAATATCACGGAAAGTCAGTTGATATATACTAAACATCGCGAATAGTATCAGAATAATCAAACCCGTTAGATACTTTTTATAAAAAGGTTTTTTCTTTCTGACCTTATCCAATTTTAAACCGGTACCCTTTTAATGAGAATTAAAGAACCTTTATTAAAAGTATACACACATATAGTTCTCATTATTTAGAAAACTATCAACCTTTTCTGACAGGATGTATAAAGTCACAAAGAAAACGGAAATTGAATAAATAAATCAGTAAAAAACTATGGTATTGATATTCTACTGATACAAGCAAACATAATCAGCACCTGATGGTGGGACCTTCTTTACACGAAAATGTAAATAATTGGGTAATTTTTAACAATCGATCAACACATTTTGAAAAGGATATTAAATATTTTGTACACCTCAATCTAAAGCAGAGCGGGATAAAGTTACTGCCATTTATTAATTCAAACACAATTTTTTAGATATGAGTTCATCCGCAGGTGTGTAAGAGTATTTAGGAGAAATCGTTTCGCCTTTAATAATTCTATAACCGAAATCGGACGATTCTTAAAGGTGCAGACCGCTTGGCCCCCTTTGCCTATAGAGTCCGCAGACTTTTTGCCCGTGCCGATGTAAAATCGGGATGCGATCTATCAACAAAGAATAGTCCGATTAGGTTTAAGCAGTGTTGGTTGTTTTTTCAGATTCCATCTCCCCGGAGGTGAATTTTTACTTTTCATAAAATCACCTCCGGGGTGGGATTTGTGAACCTTATAACACCTTGAAAATCAATTTATTACATACGCTTGCCTCCACCCCTTCTCCCCTCCTTACCATTTTACTCCACCTTCGGCTTATTCCCAGCTAACTGCTCTTAATCTACTTTATACTTTGCTACTCTTTATCCCTGAAGTAGTTTAAATCCTTTGCCAGTTATTCCTTCAATCTTTAAATCTGTTTGTCCGGCGCATGTCCAAAAAAAAAAACCGTTGGGGATTAATTCCGTTTCTGGCCGCATTTGCTTCCATTGTTGCATCTATGTTCTTTTCAATTACTTATCCCCCTTCAAAATTGCCTCTTCTCTATTCCCGTATCTTTCCTCTGAGCGGTCTGGCCACTTCACTTATCCTGATCTTTACCGGTCATTTCGCTTATCCCAGAGTGCACAATCGAAAAATCTATGTTTCTGCTTATATTTGTGGTTTTGTATGTATTCTTTTTTTTGTACTCAATAAACCGCCATTTATAACTGCGTTATTTGAAACACCCCAGGGTTTCTTTGGCGTAATTATTCTTACGCAATTAGTTAACATGTTGATATTCATAATGTTACCTTCTTATGTGAAATATCGCGCCGCCAGAAGCACTATGTTGGCCCTGATGATTGTGGAGGTTGTTTTCCTGCTGACCATGCGTTTTGCACCATCTGCAACTCTTTGGGTACGCTATTTGTGGTTTGATGATCCGATGCACCTTAATTACTGGGTTGGACCAGTCGTTTTCATGGTAGCAGGGATTCTTAGTATCTGGAAAGTTAGTGATGATTTCTATTTAGGGGGGGTATTGTCTGGCTGTGCTCTGTTTTACGCCCAAATCTGGGTGTTGGGTATCGATGCAAACAGGATTGAACCACTGCAAATGATTTTATTCAATGTTGTTCAGCTTTTTTTATCGGCTGGGATACTTGTCCATGGATTTTTTCGATTGGAAAACAGCGTCTGTTATGATCCGCTCCTTCAGATATATAATCGTGAGTTCTGTTCAAAGATTATCTCAGAACAATCAAAATTTAATACCAGTCCTCCTTTTTCTGTTGCCATGGTTGATATCGATCATTTTAAAAATGTAAATGATACATATGGGCATCAGGCCGGCGATGCTGTGCTTTATTCGGTTGCTCAGGCGGTAAATAATGCTCTTATTACAGAGGGGGTGGTTTGCAGGTATGGTGGGGAAGAGCTTGCTGTTTTTTTTCCTCAAAAGAGTTCATCCCATGTGGTTAAATTAATGGAGGAGGTCAGAATGGGTGTGGAAAAAATTAAAACTGTTTCCGCAAAAAAATCCATTTCTGTTACCATTTCGGTTGGAGTCTCACAGCGGGATAACCACAATCAGACTATTATGGATGTAATACATGCTGCAGACAAGGCTCTATATAGGGCAAAGCATGGGGGAAGAAATCAGGTTAAGAGTGGAAAAATTTCCGGTAAATAACGAGTGACGAGTGAAAGAGTAATGAGTGCTGAGTGTAAGAGTGATGAAGATGTATCTTCTCTGACCCCTCGACACTCTAACCACGACACTCTAATATTGCACTGATTGAAGAATGTTTGTATTTTCCTCAGTTTGTACAAAAGGGGGTTTAATGTCTTTTGAGCAGTTTTTAGGAACATCTTCCTTTACCAGAGTGCTTTTTATTATAGCCGCAGCTTTTGCAGTGGGTGATATTTTTGCCACACTTTTTACTGTCGTTTATCAGAGGTTCTGGTATGATCGGGTTATGCGCCCTAAGTATGGCGATAATTCAAAACAGCGCTGCTCCATCATTATTCCATGCAAAGGTCTTCCCAAAGATCTGGAAAATAATCTTAAGGGTTTTTTTGAGCTGGATCATTCCAATTATGAGGTGGTTTTTGTTACCGAAAGTGAAACTGATCCGGCGGTGGCGGTGATCAGATCCATAATGCGTGGTAAGAGTAATGTTAAACTGGCCATTGCAGGGCTGGCAAAGTTCTGTGCTCAGAAAAACCATAATCTTCTTGCAGCTTTAAAACTGGTTGATAATCCCGATATTCTGGTTTTTGCAGATTCGGATATCAGACCTGAACCTCATTGGTTAAGGGAGCTGATTTTGCCATTGGCCTCCCCAAAGATAACTGCTACCAGTGGATTTAGGTGGTTACATGCTAAAAAGGGAACCACTGGGGAACTCACGCACTCCTATGTTAATGCATTTATGTATGTTTTATTCAGTGTTGCTTGTTTTGTGGGTGGAGTGGGATTATGGGGTGGATCTATGGCGATACGCCGCAAAGATTTTGATGAGCTTGGGGTTGCAGAGAAATGGGCCAGTGCTGCTGTTGACGACATGAGCCTTTCTCAAATCGTTATGAAGAACCGGAAAAAAGCGGTTGTGGTACCACCATGTATTGTACACACCGATGATCTGATAGAGACGGTTAAATCCAGTGTATCCTGGTTTGAGCGTCAGATTATGTATTTAAAAGCCTACCAGCCTTTATTGTGGCTTGTTGCTTTTCCTTTTGCTTTGACTGGTGTGGGTTTAGTAGTTCTGCTTCCATTTTCGATATTGGCATCTATTTCGGAGCACAGGTCATTTCTGGGTATGGGTGGGGGAGCGGCAGTAGTATTTTATGTTGGAGAGTTTCTTACAGCTATGCTTTATGTGCTGTTAGGTACAATGCACAGATTACCTAAGTTTTTATTACTTCAGCCGTTTTTACGGGTTACCCAGGGCGTAAGTTATTTTAAGACACTTCTGACAAATACAATTACCTGGGCTGGAATTAAATACAATATTAATTTTCATGGTGAAGTGGTCAGTATAAGGCGACCTGATTGCGATGAATAGATAAGAGGGTCTGTGGCTTTGCGTTGCGCAGTTTTTGCATCCGGCGGTGGAAGTAATTTCCAGGCGTTAATAGAAAAAATTGAATCAGGTGATCTTCACGTGGAAATTGTGCTTATGGTGGGAAACAATAGTACTGCCGGGGCATTTGAGAAAGCCCGAAAGCATAACATTCCCTCTGTGCACCTGGCTTCATCTCAATATAGCTCACCTATGGACTATCAAAACCATCTTCTTGCGCTTCTGGAGCAATACCGTGTTGAGTTGATTGTTCTGGCCGGGTATATGAAAATGCTGCCTTCAGAGGTGGTTCACCGGTATCACAATAAAATTGTAAACATACATCCCGGTTTGCTGCCTGCATTCGGGGGTAAGGGGATGTATGGAAAAAAGGTTCATCAGGCGGTGCTTGATTACGGGGCAAAAGTTACCGGAGTAAGTGTACATTTTGTAAATGAAAATTATGATGAAGGTCCGGTGATTTGTCAGGTTCCTGTTGAAGTGATGGATACCGATGACTGTAATACATTGGCTGAAAGGGTGCTTAAGGTGGAGCACCAGACTTTCTGGCGGGCTATAGAGGCTATTGCCAGGGGAAAAATCAGGGTGGAAGGCCGGCGGGTGACTGGTTATGCCTGAAAAGGGCTCATTACAGTCAAAAGTAACCAAGGCTCTGTATCAATTTGATAAATCCGTTTTCCAGGAGTGTGGTGGAGCTTTTGTCGGTATAGATGAAGCTGGACGGGGGTCTCTGGCTGGTCCGGTTATAGCAGCTGCAGTTGTTCTTGATCTTGATAATCCTGTTTGTGGTGTCAATGATTCCAAAAAATTAACAGCTCAGAAACGGGAAGCTCTTTATGAGAAAATTACCAAAGAAGCGATCGGGTGGGCTGTGGGATCGGCTTCCCCTTTGGAAATCGATAGAATAAACATTCTTCAGGCTTCGCTTCTTGCAATGTACCGGGCAGTTGAAAAACTTAATTGTCAATGGAATATTGCGCTTGTGGATGGTAACAAGGATATTCCTATGTTGGATAAAAATAAACAGCGTACGGTTGTGGGTGGTGATGCCCGCAGTGCATCTATTGCTGCTGCTTCTATAATAGCAAAAGTTACCAGAGACAGTATTATGAATGATTATAATAAAACATTTCCTCTTTATGAATTTCACAATAATAAAGGATATGCAACTGAGCACCATCGTAAATGTGTTGAAGATTACGGTATGTGCAGCATTCACCGCAGATCGTTTTGTGAAGTTCTAGCATCTCAGACAAGATTGCCGCTTTGAAAGGAGCATTGAACATGGCCGGGGTTAAGCCGTTTAAAGGTTATCGTTATCAGATTGCAAATCCTAAGGATTTAACTAAAGTGATTGCACCTCCATATGATATGATGGACAGTGATATGGTTGACGCATTATATCAGAAAGATTCTCATAATTCTGTCCGTCTCATTCAGAACCGGCCTGAACCTCAGGATACCTGCAATAAAGATCGACATGTACGTGCTGCCTCTATTTTCAAAAAATGGGTAAATGAAGGGGTTTTGGTACAGGATCAGAAACAATCGGTTTATATTTACCAGCAGACATTTAAGAGTCCGGTGGGAAAAGAGATGGTAACATTTGTAAGAACCGGGGTAATTGCTCTGGTTGAACTGGTTGATTTCGAAAAGAAGATTGTTTTGCCGCATGAATATACTCTTTCCGGACCTAAAATCGACCGTTTTGAGCTCATGGATGCCAGTCAGGTGGATATGGGATTGATTTTTGGCCTGGTTTCTGATGAAGGTGATACATATAATGCCATTAAATCCCTGATAAATGATAAGGCTGCAGGTGTTGCGGTGGATGAAAACGGGGTTGAACACCGCTTGTATGTATGTAGCGATGAGTCTTTGATCAATCATTTTGTTCACACTGTAAAAGACAGTACTATCCTTATTGCTGATGGACATCATCGATATGAAACTGCCCTTAATTATTACAAAGATAAAAAATCCCAGGGCTATTCCCATGTTATGATGGCTTTGGTATCGATGGCTGATCCGGGTCTGGTTATACGTTCTTTCCATAGACTTATCCGTAAAACTGATCGTCAAATTGTAATGAAAGATCAATTGAAAAAGTTTTTCAGAGTAGTTGAATATGGAAATGTTACTGAAGACACGGTATACGATTTCATGTCAAAAAAGCTGGATGCAGAGATACTTTACATTGATAGTAAAGATCAAACTGCAAGTGGTCTGTTTCTGTCCGGTGATGGTGAAAAGTTTCTCGAGACTGCCATGCCTGAGCGGAGCATGAACTGGAAACAGCTCAGCGTATCTGAAATCAACGTCATAGTGATCAATACCATTCTTGGTCTTCCTCTGGATGGTAAGGTGCTTCATGATGTAGTAGATTATGTAAATGATATCAATGCCGGTCTTCAGAAACTGAAGGATGCAGGGGCTTTCCATGGGGGGTTCTTTATTCGTCCTGAAACCATCGATTCAATACACAAAATCGTTGCCGGTGATGAACGGATGCCGCAAAAGTCAACTAATTTCTACCCTAAACTTTTCTCAGGACTGGTTTTTAACAGACTGAGTGAAATATGAAGAAAGTACACCTGTTTCAGGGCGCAGGCGGAATATTGATATCAGCCCTGGGTTTGTACATCTTTTTTAAAAACGTCAATACGGCCGTATTATGGAAAGAGATCTGTGATACTGAAATCTGGATAATTGCGGCCGTTGTGCTTCTTAATCCAATGACTATTTGGATCAGATCGCTTCGATGGAAGGTTATGCTTCCGGGGGAGAAATCTGACAGCAGAAAAAGTGGTCTTTTTGCTGTAACCACGATTGGTTTTATGATCAATAATCTTCTTCCGGCCCGTCTGGGAGAAGCTGCCAGGGCAGTAATGCTTTGGAAACGAAACGGCTTTACCATGATGGAAAGTGTCGGTTCTCTGCTTGTGGAGAGGACAATTGACACCCTTATTTTTGCGTCATTTTTTGCAATACCAGTATTTTCAATTGATAGTCTTGGTTCATTGAAGCCGTATGCTACCCTGATGATGGCTGCTTTGGTATTATCGGTTATTTCTCTATTGATTTATTCTTTTTTTAGAGTCCCTACTGCTAAAATTGCTTACAGGGTGCTTGACTTGCTGCCTTCAAAAGTAAAGCTGAGGGTGGAAAAGACGGGAAAGGAGCTGGTATCTAATCTGGAATGGGCTTTTTCCTGGAAAAGAATAGCTAAAGTAATGGTATATTCCATATTGATGATGTTCTGCTATGTGTTTATGATATACTTTCTGGCACGTGGTATTGATAGTTTCGATATTTTGGATAGTATGTTTGGAGTTTCCATGGCTGCACTGGGTGCGGCAATACCACTTTCTCCCGGATATATCGGTACTCTGCACTCTTCGCTTCTGCGAGGATTGCAAATGGTTGGTGTTGTGGAAAATAAAGCAGGCGCAATGGCTGTTCTCTATCATGCAATCGGCTATATCACCATTACTGCTCTGGGGCTGATTTTTCTGGTAAACATGAAAATTACCCTTAAAGAGATAAGTAAAGCCAAAGAACAATTGAAAAAAGAATAAGGCGGTAAAGAAATATGGAAAAACAGGAAGCAGCAGTTAATGAAACAAGAACAGCTGAGAGACTGGCACGGTCATTGGCAGATCTTAAATCGGAGCTGGCTAAGAAGATAATCGGTCAGCAGGAGGTGATTGACAATCTGCTGGCATGTTTTCTCAGTGGTGGACATTGTCTTTTAGTGGGAGTACCAGGGCTTGCCAAGACCATGCTTATACAAAGTCTGGCCCGTTGTCTTGACCTGGGATTTAACCGGATTCAGTTTACACCTGACCTGATGCCCTCTGATATAACCGGCTCTGAGATTCTTTACGATGATCGAAAAAGCGGGCTGAGAGAATTCCGTTTTGTACATGGACCGGTTTTCAGTAATATTGTTTTGGCAGATGAGATCAACCGTACTCCGCCCAAAACTCAATCTGCTTTACTTCAGGCTATGCAGGAAGGGGAAGTTACCTCATCAGGGCAGACCTATAAACTTCCTGATCCTTTCTGGGTGCTGGCTACTCAGAATCCCATCGAGCAGGAGGGGACATATCCTTTACCGGAGGCGCAACAGGACCGGTTCATGTTTTCGATTCATGTTGATTACCCTGATCTGAATACTGAATTACAGATAGTACGTCAGAGCACATCTAACGAGTCAAAAACCATTAATCCTGTCATTAGTATTTCTCAGATTAAGGAGTACCGAGAGCTGGTAAGTAAGGTTCCGGTAGCCGAATCGGTGATTACAGCAGCTGTAAAACTGGTTCGTTCTACTCGTCCAAACAGTGGCGAATGTCCCGAATCATTCAGGCAGTATATCAGTTGGGGTGCTGGTCCCCGAGCTTCGCAGTTTTTGATTTTTGCCGCCAAATCGTTTGCTCTTCTTGATAATCGACCCACACCGGATATTTCCGATATTCGCAAAGCTGCTTACCCCGTTCTTCGTCATCGTTTGGTGCGTTCATTTCATTCAGAGGTGGATAATGTCAGCACCGATGATATAATTAAGGGTATAATAGATTCAGTGCTAAAGGGGAAATGAGGGTTTACCGACCCTGGTTTTTCTGATTTTGCTTAAAGGTGAAATTGTACTTTTAAAAATTTCATCTCCGGGGCAGATGCGCTTTATCGCTTAAACGAACCGTTTCCAAAAAATATACTACTAATCTGAAAGTGCAAATAATATTCACTTTCGATTGGGCTATTTTTAACACAGACGGATTCTTATGAATAAAACTCTTCTGGAACCTACCAGAGAACTTCTTGATGAATGCAGGGCCGGAAATCAGATTGCATTCAAAGAGATTTTTCACATGTATCGCTCCTATGCCTATAACCTGATCTATAAAATCACCGGACCTTATGGGGATCATGAAGATTTGCTTCAGGAGGTCTTCTTTCAGATTTATCTCTCTTTGAAAACTTTTCAGGGTGATTCTTCATTTAAAACTTGGTTTCATCGGGTTGTGATTCATGTGTGCACCAGAAGGTGGAGATATCAGAAAGCAGAAAAACGAATCTCCCCTAAAAATACTGTGAATCTGGAGACTGTTGAAAATTCGGTTCCTACTACTGAGATTAACTCATTGAAACATCTGGAACTTAAAGACCTGGTCGATAAGTCTCTGGATGAACTTGATTATAAGCTTCGTATTCCTTTGGTACTCAATATTTATGGCGAAATGGATCTCGCCGAGATCGCTTCCATTATGGGAATTCCTGAAGGAACTGTCAAGTCGAGATTGTTTACGGCACGAAAACAGATGAGAGAATTTTTAGACACTCTGGAAAAATGATGAATACTGAGAGTAATAAAGACTTCTGGTTTGAGGATGCCCTGCGAGCCGATTTAACATCTGCTGCCATTGATTTTAATGCAGTGGAAGCTTGTCTTCTGGAGCGCATCGACAAAACCGAAGAGCTGGGTGTTTTATCACTGCTGAAAGCCGAAGAAATAGTGCCGATGGAAAGATTCCAGAGAGTGGAAAAGCAACTTTTCACTCAGGTTGCGCAATACAAAGAATATGAGGAACCGGTCAATGAGTGCATTGCTGCCCAGGATGATTTAACTCATGCTCAATGGGAGCGACTGGAAGCCAAACTGTTTGCCAGAATTAATGATTGTGCCGATTTGCCTGTTTGGGAACGGGTGGTCATGACTCCTCAGACTGAACCTTTACCTGGTCACTGGGAATCGATTGAAAATATAATTTTTGATGAGATTGCTAAATCAGACAAGCAGGAACCATGGATTATTTGTGCCAGAAATGAAGAGGTATCTACCCCGGCAATTATTGAGCAGGAAGAGCTGCTTTTTGAGAGAATTTTCAATGAAAAAGACTCTTTGAAATCCTTCGAGCAGGAACTTAAAAGAGAGGTGGTACTTTCATTAAGTCAGCTCGAAGAAATTGAGGATTCTCTTTTTGCCAGAATCGAGCGGCACAAGGCACAGATCAAACTGGAAAAACAACCCTTTTGGGCTTTTATTGAACATTATTTTACAGTATTCAAGGCAGCCGGACTGGTATCGGCTCTTTTGTTAATTTCCATCTGGGGATTTTCTGTAAACCGCAGACATAACAACCGTAGCGAATCAGCTGTTCCTACATTTGCTTATCAGTTAAAAGGTGCCGCAGTAAATATTGCAGACTTAAACGGGAAAATTGATAAGAGTTGCCTGTCGGTTTCAGGTGGAACAGTAAAGCTGGTGAACAGGCATGGAAGTATTGAACTTCAAAATGACTCAAAAATCGAAATGTTGAAGGTTACCCAGAAAGCTGCACATTACCGGGTTAGTTTGTCTGATATCGAAAAGGACAGTTTATCTGCATCCCGGATAACCTTTCTTGTAAACAAGCATCAACCGGATGAGAAATTTTTGATTAATACCTCTGATTATCAGATTACGGTGAAAGGAACCTATTTTAAACTTGAACCGGGTTACAGAGGAACGGTTACTACCAGAGTTCTTGAAGGGGTGATAAAGGTATCATCTGATCTTTTTGATGAAGTGGAAATTCGTGCCGGTCAGATTCTGGAATATGATTCGCAGACCGAACGGTATACTGTTAAAAATGGTGGTCAATCTGTTAAGCGACAGGATCTCGAACAAGTCCCTGAGATCAATACCTTGATGAAACAAAGGCTTGTTCAAATAAAGAGTGCGGTTACGGGTGCGGATGTGTTTATAGATGGTAAACTATATGGAAATGCACCAGTTGCAGTGCGTTGTCATCCTGGCATCTATAAAGTAACACTGGCCAGAGATGGTTATCTGAAACTGGATACGATGGTAAATATTTCTGTAGATGAAAATAATTTTGTCTTTACATTAAATAAGATTGAAAAGCCCGTATTGGTTCAAAAGACTGAGCCTGTGAAACGGGTAATTAATTCTAAGGAAAAGCCTCGGGTTATCAATTCTGTACCCAAAGTTGATTCACAGGAAATTACACCTGAACTGATTAGAAGTACTTTTCTTGAACCGGATAGTTCTGTAAAACAGAACGAGCAGATATATCTTAAAGCACAAAACGAGGAAATGGCAGGGAACTGGAAAGAAGCTATCACTTTTTACCAGCAGGTATTTGACAATAAGAGTTCTTCCAGACTCAGTCGTGAGGATGCGCTTTTTTCTATTGGAAGGCTGAAGGCGGAAAATATTCATAATCCAGCAGAAGCTTCACAGGTCTTTCTTACGTATCTGGCTCTTTTTCCGCAGGGATCATTTGCTGGGGAGAGCTGGTTGCGTCTGGCTGAACTGGAGTTCAGAAGTCGTCCGGAAAATGCTACCAGATATTATGAAAAGTTTTTCCAGGTGTATCCACGACACCCCAGAATTATAGAATTGAAAAACCGGGTAGGTGTAATCTATCTTCAACAGAAACGCTTTGATGAGGCTATCGAGCTTTTCAAAGAGGCGCTTAATGGTCCGGTATTTCCCGGAGAAAAAGAAAAAGCTGTTATTTCTGAGAATCTCAAACGTGCCATGCAGCAAAAACTTATCAGCAGCAGAAGCCTGGTAAACCGTTAATTTATATTTTCCTGTTGAATTATCATTCTGTATCAAAAACGTTAAAAATCGCCGGTAATACCAACCCTGATTATATAGTTTACAGTTTTTTATTGCCGCGAAAGCATGAATCTGTTTTTCCAAAAACATCAGGTATTATCTCATCAACATTTTACATACAGGAGGAAAAATGTCTTACAAAGGAAAGCATTACATCGTAGGTGTTCATATTACCAACAGAGTGAAACATGTACCATCTGTGCAGAATGTGCTCACCGAATTCGGCTGTAACATAAAAACCAGAATAGGACTTCATGAGATGTCTGAGGATACCTGTTCACCCAACGGGCTGATACTGGTAGAGTTGATAGGTGATGACCAGAAATTGAAAGATTTTACATCTGCTCTTAAAAATATCGAGGGTGTTGAGGTTAAGGAAATGATCTTTTCCCATGATTAGGCCTGAAAAATTACTGAAATATGAATTAAAATTATTTTTGATGTCCTGAAAGGACAACCTCTTTTTACCCGGCATTTTGATGCCGGGGCTTATAAAGAATCATTTTTTCCGAAGCCAATCCTTTAGTATTAATGAATTTTGAGATTCTGATACATCTTCTCAATAAAAATGGTATATTTCATTAATAAAACCAGCATAATTCGCTTTACCTCTCTATCAGTGATATGCAGAATGCTGTAATGGTTCCTGTATTCAAAGATAGAAAAAATAAGACTGATACCTGAATGTTATTCTAATTTGGAGACTTAATGCTACCTGCAAAAGGCCCGGTATTTTCCGTTTATTGTGCTGTTCTAAGTGTAATGTTTCTAATGGATTCTGGCACAGCATCAGAAATAGGGCAGTATAAACGGGAAAAGCTTACAAAGCTGTCCAACAAAATGAAATTTGATAAGAATGATAACCGCATATATGTCAGTTCGGGTCCTGTATATTTTAAAACCAATGGAGGTAATCCCGAAGAGCTGACCCGTGCCTTTTTAAAAGCTAAAATGTCCATTTATGGATTCGATTCTTCCCTTAGTGATATACAGATTATCAGAATCGATGAATCAGCTGGTGGAATTACGGTTTATTTCAGGCAGGTCATCGATGCAATACCGGTATATCAGTCAAACAGTTCCATAACTATAAATAGAGAATCAATAATCACCTGGGCTAATATCTTTTACAGACCATCAGGGAAAGATAAAAATGGGGCGTTGAACACGATGGGCTCGGGTATCATAAGTTTTATTAAAGCGCAAAAGATTGCCAGGAATTATCTGGACATAAAAGGGAAAAATTATAATGAAATGTTGCCTGTGTTGCAATGGTTTGATGATCAGCAGAAGGGAATGGTTTTAACCTGGAAAGTATGCATTAACGCCGATGATCCTGATGGAGAATGGACACTGTTTATTGATGCGCAAAAGGGTGAAGTACTTCAGGCTGCTGATTGCCGGGTTTTCGCCAAAGATGAAGCAATGACTTTATATCCTGAAGCTTTGAATACTGCAAATGTTATTGATGGCACAGACTATGACAATATGGAAAAAATCACAGCACCAGTTCTGCAGGAATGTGGACGTGCAATTTTACAAAATACAAGTATGGAAATTACAGCTGAAGCTCTCAGAGGGGAATCAGGTATTGTTTGGAAAGATTTCAGTAATTACTGGTGCTTTTCCAACAGGGCTACAGTTATGGATAATTTTCTAAATAGACCAGCGGATAGAAAAAATCACCGGGTTTTATCTGCAGGCCAGAGATATCCCGTATCAATGATAAATAATGAGAATATGAATCAAACAGGTAATATTATATCAAACGCATTGATATGTATCTGTAATGCCATTGGCAGGAGTGCAACCGATACGCTTTTAGTGCAGGCTATAAAGCAGCTTCCTTCAGCACCGACTGCCACCATGGCGGCCATGGCTTTTCTTGATGCAGAATACAATATCTATCATGGGCAACACAGAATTCCCGTTTTGAAAAGTTTTGATGATTATGGGCTGATTCAATATGTTAATAAGATACCTTACGATGACATTGACAGTTTAGGTCATTATGATAACAGGAAAAATTGTTTTATTTCACGGTCTGCTGATTGGCTTCTTTCTGATGTCTTAAACCGGGACAATGAATATTTTCTTGATATTTCTCATGCTGCAAGTCTTAACATATCAACCTGTAGTCCGGCTACCAATTTTAATACCAGAATAGCTGTTTTCAGAAGAAACAGGCAAAGCCCTCGCTTTTTTAATGATGACGTGGGTTGTAGCGATAATCCGACAAGCTCTTCTTTAAAAGAAGTCAATCTGCCGGCAGGAGAATATTATGTGGTTGTCGGAACAGATAGCTCGCAAATACCAAAGGATAGGGCTGAAAAATATGGCCTTTCAATAGATTTTTCCCGCTCTCTGGAAGTATATATGGCGGACTGGAGTAATAATCAAAATGACCTTGTAAAACCAGCATTTCATATTGTCAACACCGGAACCGAGCAGGTAAAGGATCCCATTGTAAGATACTATTTTACAGTTGAGGAGAACAAGGTTCCAACCATCGATGATTATTATACGCCTTTATGTACTCCATATCTTGAAAACTACGGAAACGGTTTATATTGTGTAAGAATCGTTTTTTCAGATGTAACTATCAATCCGGAACAGCGTTTTCCTGAATACAGTGAAATACAGGTAGGGATGCATTATATTGACAGGTCGGATTGGGATAGAAGCAATGATTTTTCCCAACCCGGATCTATAATGGGATTAAATACTAAAGTCGCGGTTTTTAATAAAGCTGATTATCAGATTTATGGTCAGATACCGGAAGCTGATTAACATCAACCACTCACGAAATCCAATTGAATTTGCAAATATAAACTACATTAGCCGACCGTTTTTTGGGCTATTTTCTTGTATAGTATACTTTATTATCAGTAAGTAGCAGGCATAAATTTGCAATAGGATGTTTTTGAATATAATGTACTGCCCAGGAAACTTTCTCAAACATGCACGTTTCGGGGAATGTTTTCATCAAGAAAAAATCTCATTCACTATCAGTCTCATAAAATGAACATTGGAAATTTGCCAATTCACTGCCGAATTTAAGTGCTGCTTTTATATCTTCTTCGGATAATGATGGATAGTTTTGGATGATATCAGCATATGATTCACCAGAAGCCAGGTCTGCCAGAATATTACTAATAAGAATTCTGGTGTTTTTTATTACGGGTTTTCCATGGCAAACAGTTGGATCTATTAAAATGTGTTCATTCATAAATACTTTCCTGTTTC
>DATAMG010000122.1:0-25914 GCA_036260705.1 Chitinispirillaceae bacterium
GAAATATTTATTGAATTGAAATAAGCCTCTTTTTGGTTTAGAGCAGAATCGATTTGATCTTCCCAGAAAAGCGATGATGCAGGGGTTGTCTGTAGGCAGCAGATCAGAATCAGCAGCCACATTATATTACATTTCAAAGCGTAAACGGAGGTATTCACAGCTTTGGCTTTCTATTACACCATAAAGTTTTTAATGTTGTTCGTTGCTGCTTAATGAAAAAACAATTGCTACCAGAATTATAATTGCTTTGTCTATTCATCTTCATTGCTTGCACTGTCCCTATCATAGAGGATATTGCAGATGGAAACGAAAGCTTCATGTATTATCTTTTTTATAGCCAAATGCATTTTAAAGGTGCATAGGTCAGATTAAAATACGACGTAATCTATTAATCTATAATTATATATCATTGTAGGAAAAAAAAGGAAGATGAAAAAAAAGAGGGAGCAGAAGAACAGTTCTTCATACCAGAGTGTGAAGAACTGTTCTTAAAAATTATTTTTGAATTGCGTTTACAATCTTATACAGTTTTGATTTTTTGTTGGCAGCTTTATTTTGATGGATAAGTCCACTCTGGACACTTTTATCCAAAACAGAAACAGCGTCATTCAGGGCTTTTTGAGCACTCTCTTTATCCTTTGATTCAATGACATGTTTTACCGCTGTTTTAATCTGCGAACGACCCATGCGATTTATCACATTGGCTTTCTTACTGGTACGAGCACGTTTTTCTACCGACTTATGCCGCTGCATGAAGTATTCTCCTTAAATATAACAAGTGACTTCAATATATTCTTTAATTAAACCTATAAGGTGTACAAAATACTATATATAATATGGAAAATCAAACTTTAATAATATAAAACATGTCGAACCAGAAATCTACAACTTTAGTTTTCAAGCCGAAATTATGAATATAATTCTGTTTAGGTTGTGGAATTGCTATTCAATATTGAAAATTCGAAAAAACAGATGATCATTTTTTACTACTATTGATTTTTTTAATGTATAATCGATTACAATACATTAAGTTACTGTTACATTAAAACTACGGTAAAAAAAGAATAGGTAGATAACACCCGATGGTGAATCGAATGCTTCTGGTCTTGTTATTGATGGCAGGACTTGCCGATTCAGAGCGTCTTCAGATCGTTGTATATCCATTGGAGAGCAAATCACAATCAGAAGTTGGAAACTGGATAAGTTTTGCACTGCCTGAGTTTATTGGACGCAAAGGACTCACATTGGAAGGTATTAAGATATGGGATCCGGTTTTTTTGTTTCACCAGGATACTTCTACTCTTAAGGGTAACACAGATAGTAGTGTTAATGAGCATAGGAATCGTTGGCAATGGGATGTCGCATTTGGGGGGAGCTTTATTGAAAGCCAGGATTCGGTATCTGTTGTACTTGAGATTATTCAGGCTTCTGGTAAAGATGATCTGAAGAGAGTGGAGTTGAGGCAATCTGGTGATTTGCAGAATTTGGAAGGAATTTTAGCTGGACTTTTATTTAAGAGTTTTGCTTTATTGAAAATACCACTAAGTCCGGATGATTCCATAGAAATAAATACTCCTCTTAAAGTCAATGCTGCGGCATATCAGACTTATATAGCCGGTTTCGGAATGGAGATGCTGGGAAATTATAACGGAGCCATAACCGCATATCACAGAGCTTTTGAATTGGATGAGCATTTTGACCGGGTTTTGTGCAGGTTGGGCAACCTATATCTTCATAGTGAAAAATTTCAGCAGGCTCAGAAGTTATTCAATGTCCTCTCATCAAGGCTTGAGGATCCGCTAACCTCTGCAGACATTGTAAATTACTATATTGAATCTGGACAAATTAAACAAGCAAAGAGTTTTGTTGAATCGCACCGAAAATTGTTGGAGAAATCAGCCTGGGGATTAAAATCGATTGGAAAAATGTATCTGGCTGATGGTGAATATCAAAGGGCAATTTCTGTTTTGATGAAAGCAGTTGCAACGGGTGCAACTGATCTGGATGTGGAGCTTGATCTGGGAATGGCGTATTTGTCTATCGCTGACTACGACAGGGCGACTGAACTTTTCAACAGGTTGATAAAATTCAGGCCGGAATATCCACGTTTTTATTGCTGTTTAGGGGCTGCACATCGAAAAGCAGGAAGACTCATGGAATCATGCAGAGTTTTGGAAACGGCTTTAAAAAAAGACCCCGTGAATGCGACAATCCTTAATGAGCTTGCTACTACGTTTATTGAATTGAAATGGTATGACAGGGCGATTCAGCTTCTAATTCAGGCACTGGAAAATTCTCCACAGTTACACGATATTTATGTCAATCTGGCTGTAGCATACTGGTACACCGGTAAAAAAAGTGAAGCTTATCAATGGTTGGGAAAGGCAAAACAGTTCACATATCTTCGTCAATCAGTTTACATCAACTATGGCAATATGTTTTATTCTGAGGGGAAAAAACATACAGCTGTAAAAATGTATAAAAAAGCAATAAAAAACGGGAAAAAAAACTTATCAGTATATCAGAATCTGGCACAGATTTATGAAAGTTCCGGTAAGTTGAATAAATCACATCTATACTACAAAGAATGTCTGGCACTTTCACCGAACCACACCGGTTTATTATTAAAAATGGCAATAATATCTGAAAAGATGCAGCAGTACTCTGAGGCAGAGAATTGTTACCAGAAAATACTGGATATTTCACCTTATCAGAAAACTGCTATAAACGGGTTCGCCTTACTATTAATAAAAGAAGGAAAACTGGAAGAGGCTGTAAAACCGGTAGAGAATTATCTTATGTATATTCCATCAGATAAAGTGTTTATGTTGCTGGTTGCCGATATTTATCGAAAAATGCAATGGTATGAAGTGGCGATTTTGAGATACCAGGCAGTAATCAGAGATTTTCCTGAAGATTCTGAAGGGTATCTGGGGGCAGGGCAGAGTATAATCCAGATGATACAAAATAAAGCCAGTGGAAATTATGAGGATGCTATTTATGTATTGAAACAGGCTGCTGTTCTTAACCCAAATGATGGCAGGGCCGATATTCTGATAGGAGATATTTACATGCAGTATAAGGGGTATCGTGAACTGGCAGTTGATCACTGGGAAAAGGCACTTTTGCGGATAAATGACCCTCGGGAAAAAGATAAGCTAAAAGAAAAAATTAAAAATGCCGGAATGAGATAAATGTGCAGAATAATTTTCTATTCATTCTTTTTTTCATTTCTATTGATCTGCGAAAATGTGGAATCTGCTTCAGGAAAAAAAGAAACACCTGAGTGGCTTGACACTATTGCGCCGCAAGTGACAGTATATCCGGATTCATTATATCATAATTCAATTTTTCATATCAGTTTCAGTTCAAATAAACGTTCTGTGATATGGTATTCCATAGCAACCCCTTATGAGATGACTCAATACGGTAACCCAATTACTATATCCAAGCAAGGGGCTTGTAAAATCTATTATTATGGAGAGGATGATTTCGGTAACAGATCTGCCCTTGACTCGATTACTTATATTCTTGACTCAAGGCCTCCGGTTATATCTGTTATACCTTCGGCTGGAGTATATCCTGCACCGGTAACTGTCAGGATAAAATCCGATGAATTCTGTTCACTTTACTACCAGGAAGATGGAACTGATCAACCGGTTTTATTTTTCGATTCATTACAGATAAAAGATAGTTTCGAAGGTGTAATCATTGCTGAGGACAGGGCTGGTAATCGCAGCAGCACTGCTCATCTGAAATATTCGATTGATACGTCGTCTTTTAACATGAAAATTGAGCCGGCAGGGGGAATCTTTAACCGGTCTGTACCGGTTACTCTGAGTGCATCTGCTGATGTGACTTTATTTTACAGTTTTGATCCTCTTGCTCCACCGGAATACTTTTCCAGGTATGAGAGACCATTCTTTTTACCCCATGGGCTGACTATTTTGCGATATTATGGAAAGCGGTTTTCAGGTAATGAATCTGAAATTCTTAAAGCCCGTTATATTGTTGACACCATTGCGCCAAAACTACAGATAAACGTTTCTTCAGGTAAGATTGTTGATACTGTTGATTTTTATTGCCGGGAGAAAGCGATCATCAGATATACACTGGATAAATCGGTTCCCAATTCTGCCAGCAGAATCTTTGAGAGTCCGCTTTTGATACCGCATCGGGGCTTAAGTACAGTTAAAGCCAGAGCCTGGGATGATGCAGGTAATTTATCTGAAATTCTGGTTTGGGAATACAAATATGACCATACTTCACCAAATATAAAGATTTCTCACCAGGGAGGAATTTATAACCGTGCTCAATCAGTGTATTTTACCTCTGATGAACCGGTTAAAATATTTTATACGATGGATGGTTCGGCTGTAAAAGAAAGTTCGCCACTTTATGTACAAACAGGAATCAGCATATCCAGAAATGATACTACCATTTTAAGGTATTACGGGGTGGATGAAGCAGGTAACAGAACAGATGAAAAAAAGGTTGTTTTTATTCTGGATACCAGACCACCTGAGGTGAGGATTCGTATCGATCACCATAACCAGGACAGTAGTGCATTTATCATTAATATACAGTCAAACGAGCCGGCTGCTATTTACTTTACTACAGATGGAAGCGATCCTGAGAGTACCTCGTCGGTTTATAACGAGCCTTTAAAGTTGCGATTTGGTAATATATTAAAATATTTCGCAATTGACCGGACTGGCAATCGCAGTCAGATTAAGATCATGGATGATCTGAAGAGGCCTATGGTTGTTGCAGATCCAGATGGTGGGGTTTTCAACAGGAAATTGAAGATATCTTTTCTTAAGAATTCCATGGGCACAGTGTTCTGGCGTACTGCTGCAGATACAGGTTTTAAAAAGGTAAATGAATTTGTGGAGGTTAAAGAGGATGGTACACATATATTAGAATATTTCATCGAGAATGATGCCGGGATAAAAAGTGCCATTCGCCGCAGTATCTACTATGTTGATAAGATTGCACCCTTTGTTCAGATTAGTTTAAGACAGGGTATGAATGATTCTGTGGTTGTATTTTTTGAGTGTTCAGAACCTGCTTCCATTTATTATACAACTGATGGGACTAATCCATTGTTGAGTAAAGATGTCGGGTTGTTAGGCAATAAATTCAATCAGACCAGTGATAGAATCTCTCTAAAAAGAAGCAGCGATATTAAACTGGCATTTTGTGCTGAAGATGGAGCCGGCAATCAGAGCCCGGTTTCTGTGCTTGATGTATTTAAGCCTCGAGTGGTTCCCAATGTAGCTTCCGGAGTAGACAGGCTGTATGATCGAATCCTTTCCATTTCACTTAATTCATATGATCAGTCGACTATTTATTATGAGAGGCACGGTGGTATACCTTCCACAGCATCTAAGATTTATTCAGAACCTTTTACATTGATGGAATCGGACACAATTACTGCATTTGTCATTGATGCATCCGGATACAGAGGGGATATCGATACTTTCATATACATTATTGACCTGCCTCCATCACCACATTTTACCACTTTTCCAGATACCGTTTACAAAGGAATGGAAGTGGTTTTTGATCCTGCGGGATCACTGGATAAAGAAAGTACTTTTGAAAAACTGAAGTTTCGCTGGGATTTCAATGGCGATGGTATATTCGACAGTGATTATGGAAAATATGCAAAGGTAAAATACAAATATGAGCAATGCGGTTTATTTAAACCGTTACTTGAAGTTATTGATATTAATGAGCATAAAGCAAGTGTTTCCAGAACTGTTCTGGTTCGTGAAAGATGTACATCGGATATGGTTTCAGTAATTGATGCAGAGGGGCATGCTTTTTGTATAGACCGGTATGAATGGCCCAATTTTGCAGGTATGAAACCTGCCACAGGTGTCAGCTGGGTTGAGGCAAAAATGAGTTGTATAGATGCTGGAAAAAGGTTATGTACACGCAAGGAGTGGGAAGCTGCATGCAGAGGGGATGTGAAAAGTGTATATCCTTATGGTGAAAAATATAATGGGAAGCAGTGTCCTACAGAAGGTAAGAGTGTTTGGAAATCTGGTTTATTTTCCGACTGCAATAAGTACAGGGTTGCTGACATGATAGGAAATGCCTGGGAGTGGGTGGAAAACAGGGATCAAGAATATCGTTTGATGATGGGTGGGTCCTATCTTTCCGGCAGTGATGCTCATTGTGGACTATTTGTACAGGGAACGGTGGCAACCAGTTCAGATGAAACCGGGTTCCGGTGTTGCAAATGAGAACAATAAAATTATGTCTGGTTTTAATTACGATTTATTGGGTGATTTCAGCAGGATCTGATTCGCCTGAATGGATTATTGAAGATGCATTTGAAAAGGAACTGCTACTTATAAATGACATATCTGCCATTACCCCTGAAGAAGTGAAAACTGCCATAGAAAATTACAATAAGGGGCAGATAAAAGTTGCAGCAGAGATATTTCAGAAATTAAGGATGTTAAATCTTCCTGACCAGAGGCTTGATTTTACAGCATTTGCACTTGGTGAGTGTTACCGTGATCTGGGCATTCAGCAAAAAGCACTGGAGCAGTATTGGTTTGTACTTAAAAAATTTCCTGATTCTGATAAAACTGCTGCTTCTCTTTTCAGAATACTTGAATATTCAATAAAGAACAATAATGCTTTGTTGACTGATAGCATAACTTCTGTTTTTCAAACCGGTTACAGAAAACATTCCCTTTATTATTCCGTTCTTTACACGGCCGCAAAATCTTATTATGAGCAGAAAAGATTTGGAGAATCGATTCAGTTGCTTTTACAGATTCAGAAAAATTCATCTTTGTATCATAGGGCCTGTTTTCTGACCGCATTATCATATATCCATCTGGATGAGCAGCAGAAATCTCTTTCATTGTTGGAGGGAGTATGGAAAAATTCAAACGATCTTGATTTGAGTGCAGAAGCAGCCATTGTGATGGGTGATATTTATTATAGTAACAAAAATATTGTTAACGCGATATCATTTTATAACTCTGTACCTATGAAGACATATAGATATCAGTTTGCTCTGATAAAGATTGCGCGTGCCAATCTTGATCTCAATAGGTTAGAGGCTGCAGAAAGAGTTGGTTCGAGGTTTTTAAGAAAATTTCCGGAGAGTATATACTGCTTCGAAATGGCATCCATTATGGAGCAGGTTTATAAGAAATCCGGAAAGGAGAATGAAGCGGAACGGATGAGTAAAGTCATTCATTCTTATATTGTCGGCAACAGATTGTATTTTGAGATATATCAGGAAATAGACAGGTTGACTGATATTGTCAAGGGATGGCAGTTAGTCGAGTATGCTGCCATCAGAAAACAGAATAAAGATCTGATTTCCCATGCGCAGGAGAATATAAGAAAGGCAAAAGATCTGGAATCAAGGTTTCGTCAATTGTTAACAGATGCAGATACTTATGAAAGGAATATGAAATCGACTGGTGCGCCGCTGATATCTCATCTTGCGGAGCGCCGATATCTGAACATATTGAAGAGAAGAAATTCTTCATTACAGGATTCGATTGAATACATGAAGAGCGAATTGGTGTTGAAAGAAAAACAGTTCAATGATTCAAATACTGATAAGAACCTGAAGAATATCATTGACAGTATTAGTTTAGTTGTTAATGAGTTGGAAAGGGAAAAGACTGAAAATAACGATGAGTATTCGCTGGTTATTAAGGAGTGTCTTGTCGGTGAAAAAGGAAGCAATCAGTTGGATGGAGAAATACAGGCAAAATTTATTGACTGGTCTTTTAACAAATATCAGAAAAAAAAGGAGAATTTAAAAAAACTTTCTGAGCAGATCTCTGCATTTAAGAATAAAAGAAATAAATCTCTAAAGCAGACAGCTGCTTTAGACAGCAAAACTTTTAATCCAGATTCTGCTGAAAAAAAAAGGGAGGAGCTGATAGCCGATATTAGAGATGACCGGAGTAGATTAACTATGGATATGGAAACCATACTGGAAGTCTACCCAAGGAACCGGTATAATTCACAGATCTATTTCAGGCTTTCAGAGCTTTATTTTGATGCTGCCGGTGATGAATTTGAGAATAAATTGCATGAATATGATACCCGAATGGCTAATGGTGGCGATACGACAGATTTGCAGTTTCCGGAGTATAATCTGGACAGGGTTATCTCAACATATCAGAGGATTCAGGATCTGTATCCTGAGGATGGTATTGCTGATGATGCCTGTTTTTATAAAGCACTTGCTTTGCAAAAAACGGGAAACGACAGTCTGGCAAATCAGGCATTGCGTGAGTTGATTGAGAAATATCAGGATAGTGAATTCTATGTAGAAGCAAATATGAGTATAGGGCGGTACTATTTTGATCACCCCAGAGCTGAAAATGATCAGGGATACAAATTTGCAGAAGACGCGTTTCGTAAAGTACTTCATTATAAGGAGCATCCACAGTACATTCAAGCTTTATATCATCTGGGGTGGTGTTATTATATGCAGGATCAGTTTGATGATGCAATTTCGGTATTTAAAATCCTGGTGGAAAAAGGAAATCTGGATTTTGATCCATCACTGAGTGAAGATAAGCAGGTGACCAATCCATTATTACGTGATGAGGCTATTGATTATATTGCCATAAGTTTTGATGAGGAAGGGCTGGTGGATGATGCCAATAATTTTTTGCAGCTTATTGGAAATCAGGATTATTCGGCTATCGTTCTCAAACGTATTGGTGAGTTGCGGGAAGAGGATCTGGACTATGTAAATGCTGTTAAAGTATACAGAAAACTTCTTTCAGAATATCCATTAAGCACAGTTGCAGCGGATGCTATGGTCAGGGTGATCTCTATATATGAGAGTCAGTCTAATGTGGATTCATCTATTGCAGAACGATCGAAATTTTATCACATGTTTAGCAATGGCTCGCAATGGCAGAAAAGAAATTTAATGCTTGACTCTGGTCTGGTGAAAAGGGTTGATTCCATGGCCATTTCCATGGGATTGTATCTGGCAGATGAAAGTTTTCGAAAGGCGGAAGGAAGCGGGGATATTAAGGATTATCAGAAGGCTGCAGAGAATTACCATATGGTTACAAGTAGGTATTCACAAAGTACAAAATCCGCTGATGCTTGTTGGAATCTTGCTGTTATCCTGGAAAAAAAGCTTGACAACAGGTCTCAGGCGTTTGCTCAATATATTAGTTTCTGCAGAAACCAGATTTATGATGAGGCCAGGCGTGAACAGGCAGCTCTTAATGCATTGGCGCTTGGGCAATCAATTCTACCTTCCGATACGGTTTTAAATGGGGAAAAATTAGGTTTTGGCGCACAGATGGTACTTGATGCATCAGAAAACTACTGTAAACTTTTTCCTAATGGCAAATCGCATAGTCAGGTACTTCTTGGTCTGGGAGCGGTCTATTTTAACCGTAAGATGTTCCATGAGGCGCTTAAGCAGTATGAGATGATAACAGGAAAGGGTGTTGCAGATAGCAGCTACTTTGAATCCTTATTGTTATGCGGTCAATGCCATTTTGGTCTGGAGCAGTATGACAGGGCTTCTGAAATATTTGAAAAAATTTGGAAAGAATGCAACGATGAGCAGAAAAAGGCTTATGCAATTAAATTACTCCTGCAGTCCGATTTCCTTCATGCTAAATCGCTTTTCAATTCAGGAGAATATCAGAAATCAGCTCTGAGATTTAGATCTATAGAGGATAGGTATCCGGGAAGTAGTTTTAGTGATATTGCTCTTTTTAATACGGCTGGGGCTTATGAAAAGCTTGAGCTGTGGGGTGATGCCTGTAATAATTATTATGATCTGGTAAATAAATATCCAGAATCAAAACTGGCACCAAATGCACTTTTCAATGCCGCTGCTGATTTTGAAAAATCTGAAAAGTATAACAGAGCCGCTGAAGCATACGAACTTCTTTCGTCCAGATATCCTGAGTCAGAAAATGCTAAGGATGCTCTTTTTAATCTGGGATTTTGTTATGAAAAGCTTGGTGAAATGGATAAGGTTGCCCAGGTTAACGAATTGTATTCAACAAGATATCCGGGTGAAAAGGATGTGGAGTCATTACTTTTAAGATCTGCTGATTTTTATGCAAAAACAAATCAGTATGATAAGGCCATAACTGTTTACCGAAATTTTGTAAATCGTTACAGTCGAAGCGCCAGATCTATCGAAGCACTGTATATGACAGGCAAGTGCTATCTTGATCAGAAAGACTTTATTAATGCAGCATACAGTTTTGATCAGGTTGAATCGCAGAATATGAATTTATTGCGTAATGGGTTTGAAGGAAACAATTATTATGCTGCTGAAGCTGCATATCAGATTGCCCTGCTTAAAAGGGATCAGTTCATGGCAGTTAAGATTGTTCTGCCTGAAGAACAGATCAAGTCTGCACTTAAAAGCAAATCGGAACTGTTGCAGGAGGCTGCCAAAGCTTATCAGCGTGTTGTGCAATATCACAGTGAAAAGATGTTTGAAGCAGCATACAGGATTGGGGAGCTTTATCAGGAATTTTCTGAAGCCTGCAGAACGCAGGAACGGCCTAGAGTCGATCCAATTAATAGTGCCATACTGGAGAAAGATATACTCAATCTGTCTTCACAATTAATGCAAAAGGCATTTCTCCCTTATTTAAATGCGATGCATCTGGCAGATGAATTCGATTCTTTAAGCCAGGATCAGCGTTTTTGGATCAGCAAATCCAGAAACAACCTTGTTTATTGTTTCAGTAAATCAGGAGAGTATTTGGCTGCTACGATAGAGGTGATGAAAAAAGCACCAATTCCTGATGAAATCCGTGATAAGCCACTTCATCTTTATCAGTACCAGAAAAAACTATATGAAACACTTGCTCCCATAAAGGATCAAGTGATGAAATATTATTGGAACGTTTTGAAACAGGTGGATTCAATGAAAATCAGTGATTCTGTTTCTGCTGGTTTTAAAGGCGAGTTTTGCAGAATCAACTATTTGACCGGAAGCGACTATGACCAGCTTTCTATTGAAATCCTGAAAAACACTCAGAATTTTCCCAAAAATCTTTCTCAAGAGGAAAAAGAGGAGCTTCTTTTTCAGCTGGAGGATATTGTTTTTGAACTTCAGGACAAGGCAATATTATCATATGAGGGTGCAATCGCAAGATTGCAGGAAAAAGGTTTTATCGGAGATCTCTGGTATAGCAAAATATGGGAAAATCTGGCGAGACTGAGTCCGGACAAATATGGTAAGTCTTTTTACAAGAGTGTTGCGCTGGTTAGTGATGAAGACTGGGTGATGCGTGAGGACAGTGTACAAAAATGGAATAGTAAGGATTTACCTCGTGATGGATGGGTTGGTGCTTATATGCTAAAAGCTGATCCGGTTGTTATGGCTGGTGAGAGATGCAGATTTATGTGGGGAAAAGAGCAATGGAATAAGGTTTACAGCTGGCGACATCTGTTTCTTGACGGGGAGCCGGGGAATGCCTCTGTCTATGTAAGTTCAACCGGAAAATACAGATTGTATATTAACGGAGTACTAACCATGAATGACACGATCTCAAATTCTCAGAAAATCGGTACTGTAGACAGCGCAACCGGAATTGTGGCTTTGGTAACTGGAGGTGATAATATTATTGCTTTGGAAGCCGAACAGGGAGACAGTTCAAAAGGAATAGCAGTTTTATTTACAGCTCTTGTAGATACCACCAAACGGTTTGAATCGGCTCTGAAACTTCCTGTTGCTGTAAAAGTGAAGGAAATACCTGCTGTCAATGATAGCACTGGTCGTGTACATGAAAGGAGCACAAGCATTGCAGAACTCAGGAGCAAAAAGGCGATTAAAAAGGTAATCGATGAGTACAGGGCTCGTGAGCAGATTGCCCTTGATGGGATTAAAAAGGAGCGTATGGAGATTCAGAAATTGCATGTGAAAATAGAGGAAATCAATATAAAAATAAGGGAACTCAGGAAGAGTTCTGAGAGTATAAAGCAGAAATAGAGTCAGGTGGAAATTATGCGGGTGATAGGGCTGTTTTTAAAATTTCAGGGCAGCTCCCGAAGTTATCTTACGGATAGCTTCATCTCCGATGCGGATAAATTCCTTAAGCTGGTTTGCTGAAAAGTTAAGTTTTCCCTCATCATTGATAAAACCAGGGCGGTTAGCCCTGCGCATTTCCTGATGAGCGGCGATTATGCATGCTCCTTGATAAGCAATCTGGTGCAGTTCTGAATCAAACGGTACATTGTCTTGAGCAGAGGGAATCATAGTCGAGGGCCCCGATGTGTTATGTCCAGTGCCGAAGGTTACACAGAAGTTCTGTCGATTGAAAAAAAGTGCATATTTCTTCAATAATTCTATTGATGTGTTGTTAGGGATAAATTCAACTGCAAAGATTTCCAATTCTTGAAGTTTGTGCGCCAGAACCGATAAGTTTTTGTCACAATCAGAAGGATCATTCAGAGGATAAGTATAGACAGGATAACTTGGAATGCCGCCTGCTTCCAGTATCAGAGTCCGGACTTGTTGAGTACTGAGAAATGATTTATAGTTCTCGCCCACCCAGGCTGGCTTTCCGGTATCAAGAAGCCGTTTATGAATCTGATCCTGCAAAAAAATTTTGTCGGCAGGATCGGCTTCAAAAGAGGGATCATCAAAGATCTGTCTGAAAATATCAATCTGGTGTGCTGGAATCGGCCATTTCTGGATAATAGAAAAGTAGAGCTTTTTTGCTATATGATATTCTCTGACAGTATTTTTAGCGTGCTGATTGCGGATCTGATTGTAGTCAAGTGACAGTTCGACTTTGCGTTTTTTAATCTGCTCATTGAGCAGGTCCAGCATTTTCCAGATCCGGTCCTGTGTCCTTTTCCACATAGCTGAGACCAGGTTTTTGGAATCTTTGGAAAATTCAGGCGGATTATTTAATCCTTTTCCGCAAAGGTAAACCACACCTGGATTGACAGGATCGTTCCAGTAATACCCTTTTTCTTTATCTTGCTGATCCAGTGAGGCAAATTCAATATTAAAAAGTGGATAGATGTGGTGCTGCTGACAAGCTGCGGCAAATTCCGTATAGCCTTCTGTAGTATTGAAATCATTAATACCTAAAACAGATATGTTCTGTTGCTTAGCCATGGAGACAGCCTGGCTTATGCTCTCAAAAGAACTGAAACAATAGGGGGTATGGATATGTGTGTTTACATTTGTCATAATAGAAAACCAATCTTTGCTTTAGTACATAAAGATAAGATACTGACTATGCAAGTTTCAACTTTTTATAGTATTTATTCAGATCATTGGATTTCTTTAGCCACCAAATCCCATCCTAAACCTTAAATTATATTGGCCTGCTAACTATAAAACGATTATTTTATATACTTTTCCAATAATTTTCAGGTGATTTGAGGACTGGAGGTTTTTATCGTTACAGCTAATGCCAGGCATCTCACAGAAGAGGAAATTAAAAGACAGATACTAAACTTTCCTCAAAGAATGTCTAAAGAACAGTTCTATCCGATCGCATATTACTACATGTATCTTTCCCGGCAGATGGAGGAGAAGTATAAAGAGCTTTTCAGTAAGGGCTATATTAAGGGTACCGTAATTTTAAGTATTGGAAATGAAGCAACTACGGTGGGAATGACTCTGCCTTTTCGCCCCGGCAAGGATATTATAGCTCTTGGTCACCGTGATTTTAGTGCGCATTTGGTAGCCGGAGCATCTCCCCTTTCGTTATTATGTCAATATTTAGCAAATGAAAAGAGCCCGACATGTGGTAAGGAAGGGAATGTGCATCATGGCGATGTGCAGATGCGGAGATTTCCTTTTATGAGCCATTTGGGTAGCATGCTGGCACCGGCTGTAGGTGGTACTTGGGCAGCTCGAAAAGAAGGTGATGAGGTTTTTGGGCTTGCCACAATTGGTGATGGTGGAAGCAGTACTGGTGATTTTCATGAATCCCTCAATTTAGCTTCTGTTATGAGGGTACCGGTACTTTTTATTGTGGAAAACAATCATTATGCCTATTCGACACCTGTAGAGTACCAGTACAATTGCAGCAAACTTTCGGATCGGGCATTGGGTTATGGTATTGAAGGTAAAACAATTGATGGCACCGATGTCTGGGAGGTTTATAATGCTGTTTGTGATGCACTGGAAGCGATGAGTGCGGATCAGTTACCAAGGCTTATTGAGTGTATGACCCTGCGTTTGGAGGGGCATGCGGTATATGATAAAGCAGAATATGTTCCCAGGGAACTTTTAAGTAAATGGCGGGAAAAAGATCCAATAGTGAAGGCCAGATCCAGTCTTAATAAATGCGGTTTTTCTGAAGAGGACATCTGTAATTTTGAGCATCAGATTACCCAAGAAGTGAATGAAATGATTCTTAAGGCACTTCAGTTTAAGCGTCCCGACCCTCATAATACATCCTTCAAGGTTTATGCTGAAAGGACTGTTGAGCGGGTAAAACCGTTTAAATCCTCTAATTTGCGAAATTTAAATGCGATTCAGTCTGCTTTGGATTATCTTCTTTCAGAAAACACAAACGCCTTTTTAATAGGTCAGGATGTGGGTGTTTATGGTTCGGCTTTTAAGACCTGTAAGGGCCTCTATGATAAATATCCAGGAAGAGTCATAGACTCTCCTGTATGTGAATCTGCTACAACCGGTTTTTGTCTGGGAGCATCACAGACAGGATCTCTTCCAATCATGGAATTTCAGTTTGCTGATTTTTCCACCGAGGCTGTGACTCAGCTTGGTTTGAATACTGCGACCTGGTTTTTCAGATCAGATGCAACTGCACAGGTACTTTTTCGTATGCCCTCTGGGGGTGGTATCACTATGGGGGCTTTTCATTCTGGTGAGTATGATGGCTTATGGTCACGTTTCCCTGGGTTGAAGCTTTTTTTTCCTGTTACCCCGCAGGAAACTTTTGAAGCGATTGTTGCTGGTTTTTATGATCCCAACCCCTGTATGGTTTTTGAACACAAAATGCTTTATTGGGGTAGACAGGGTAATATTGATTTTTCTGGTGATCTCAATTCTGTATACATGCCACGCAGGTATACAGAAGGGTCTAAATTAACAATAGTAGCATTTGGAGCTATGGTTGAAGCTGCAGTTTCAATTGTTAACAATCAGAAATATTCCGCAGAGGTGTGGAATCCATTTATATTAAACCCTATAGAGCTTGGGCCAGTTATTGACTCTGTACGTTCGACCGGGCGTTTGCTGGTAATTCAGGAGAGTGGTTATACTGCTGGCTCAGGAGATCGAATTATTTCCATTATCTGCAAGGAATGCTTTAATTCTTTAAAGTGCGCACCGGTATTGATTAGCGCTCCAGATTCTCCTGTACCTTTCGCTAAAGAACTTGAAATTTTTTATTTACCGACTCAGAGCAGGATTGTGAAAGCAATAGAATCGATGATCGGAGAGGAATGTGAGTAAACAGTTATTTAGAACCATGCTGTATCTGCCTTCACAGGCTGCAGCAGAAACCGAAGCTACAATTATTAAATGGTATGTTAATCCCGGTAGTACATTTGTCAAAGGACAGGCGCTTGCTGAAATTGAGAGTGCAAAATCTACATTTGATTTTGAAGCTCCCTGTGATGGGTCTGTTATTTCAATACTTTTCCCGGAAAACAGTTCTCTTCCATACGATTCAGCTGTGCTCGAAATAGAAACATCTGATGAAGCGATGAAAAATGCGATTCCATCGGTGAATGCCAGAGATGTCGCACCTGTTGAGCAGATGGATATTGCAGCGATCGAGAAGCAGAAAACCAGGCCGGAAATCCGTACTGTGAGTTTGCTGGGAATAGGTACCTATCTTCCTGAGCGTATTGTCCCTAACAGAGAACTTCTGGTTGAACATCTTGACATAAATGAAGAATACATATTTGGAGTTACAGGAATTCGAGAACGTCATTGGGCTAAACAGGGGGAAAAGCCCTCAGATATGGCTTATTTAGCCGCAGTTCAGGCTATAGAAAAGTCAGGACTTCAGCCCTCTGATATCAATGCTATTATCGTCTCAACTACGACACCGGATATGGTTATGCCGTCTACCGCCTGCATTCTTCAGGAAAAATTGGGTGTAAGGGGAATTCCTGCGTTAGATCTTAATGCAGCCTGTTCCGGATGGCTTTACAGTATATCGGTTGCCAGAGGATTGATTCTTTCTGGTGTTGCGGATAATGTTCTGGTGGTAGCTTCCGAGATGCAATCACGTGTTCTGGATAAAAAAGATCGAAACACCTATTTCCTTTTTGGTGATGGTGCTGGTGCAACAGTCATTTCTGGTGTGAAACCTGGACATACCATACTGCATGAATTGCTTTCTGCAGATTCTGCAGGTATCAATATGGCTCGCAGAAGCTATCCGGGTTATGAAGTTCCGGTTAATACGAGCGGATTTGACCCTTGGCTTCGTATTGATGGTAAAGCTTTATTCCGGTTTGCTACTCAGAGTTTTGCATCGGTGGTACGTGAACTCATCTCAAAGAGCTGTTGGAATGCCGAGGATGTACGTTGGGTTGTTCCTCACCAGGCCAACAGTCGCATCATAAAAGCTGCTGCAGAGAAAAGTGGTGTTCCTTTCGAGCGATTCTATCTTAACATTGACAGAGTTGGTAATACATCCAGCGCTAGTATACCTATTGCACTTTCTGACATTGAACGTGGTCTTCAGAAAAAAGACCGGATTATATTCTGTACTGTTGGTGCTGGTGTTACCGTTGCTGGTCTTTCTATAGAATGGTAATTAATCGTAGCTGCCGATAATCTGAAATACCGGTAGCGCATTTTTTCTCTATTCTTAACCCGGGCAGCAATATGCAGAATCTGGATGCATCAGCCGATTCTCTGCCGGAAAAAGATCAGCTGCCTCCGGCTGATCTCCTTAAGATACACTTCGACTCGTCATGCGGGCATCGTTCAAGACTTCTGCAAAGATATATCGGTGCCGGTATTGATTCTTTGCATCTGCATGAAATAGTAGAACTGCTGTTGACCTATGCTATTCCCAGGCGGGATACCAAACAGATTGCCCACCAGTTGGTAACCCGTTTTAAAACTATCAGTTCTGTACTGAATGCCTCAGAAGATGAGCTGATCAGAATCAATGGGATCACCACCCGCAGTGCTACTTTATTCCATCTTTTACGTGATGTCATGGCGATATGCCTGAAAGAGCGTTATGAGAAACAGGATCTGATTACTCATCGCCGTGATGTTGAGGAGTATTTGAGATTTTATTTCGGACACCGCAAAGATGAATATGTGGCGGCCATATTTCTTGACAACTCAAATCATATTCTACAAACAGAAATTGTTGCAGAGGGTACTGTAAATCAGTGCGCAGTTTATCCACGGCTGATAATAGAACGGGCGTTACGTTGTTCTGCAACATCTATGATAATTGCTCACAACCATCCTGGAGGCGCACTTACACCTTCTGAAGCTGACTGGCTAATTACAGAAAGAATATTTACTATAGGCAAAATGCTTGAATTGCCTCTTATCGATCATATTATTATTTCCCACCATAAAGTAATAAGTCTGCGTGATTTACCCAGGTGGCCGGTTTAGTAATGGATAATCATTACCTACCTCACCAGATTTCATTGTATTTTACCTGAAGCAGACTATTTGTTTAAACCTAAAAACTGCAGTAGCTTGACGCTAATAACACACAATCTGTTGCGATTTTCAGGTTAAAAAATCCTCATCTACCCTGATATCTTTTCAAACAGTATTAGTGGAGATTTATAGAGGATGTTGACGCTTCAATCGATTAGAAAAACCGTTTTAGAAGAGGTGGTCATTGAATTTCAGACCGGAATTATCATGGGAGTTTCTGTCAACCGATGAGATCGGGGCAAAAACGGTTAGGGCATTACGCAATCATGTTAAACATTTAAAAGAGATTTCTGATTATTACAGGGATTCGCTATGGGATGTTTCACCAGATGATATTGAATCGATTGAAGATTTTCAGCGGCTTAAATTTACCCAGAAACAGACCGTTACAGAGAATTTATCCAGATTTATTGCTGTTGAATCTCCTCAGATCAGCGAAACAGTGCTGACCAGCGGTTCGACAGGTAATCCACTGATTTTTCCACTTACATCGAATGATCTGGATCGGTTGGCTTTTAATGAGGCGCTTTCATTTCATGGTGCCGGTGTAGACTGTGACGATAGTGTGCAGGTAATGTTAAATCTTGATAGGTTATCTGTTGGCGGAATGGCATACTATCGTGGGTTGACTCTTCTGGGGTGCAATACCATGCGGACCGGTGTTTTATTGCTGGAAGCACACAGATATTATCTGGATTTACTAAAGCCTACTGTCGCAGTTGTAATGCCATCATTTCTCAAGAAGCTGGCATTGGATCTTCAGAAAAACCGGTTTGATTCTGCGAACAGTTCACTTAAGAAAATAATCTGTGTTGGTGAAAGTATCAGAAATAAAGATATGGAACTCAATTCCGTTGGTAAATCGCTTCAGGAGCTATGGGGTGCTGAGGTTTATTCATCATATTCATCTACAGAAATTTCAGTATCTTATTGTGAGTGTCAGGCTCTGCAGGGTGGGCATGCTCATCCGGAGCTGGTTTATACTGAAATAATCGATGAGCAGGGCAATGTACTGCCTGATGGTGAACCCGGTGAGCTGGTTGCTACGCCATTGGGAGTGGAGGGGTTGCCTTTGTTAAGATACAGGACTGGTGATATTACTTTTAAAATGACCAAACCATGCAGTTGTGGACGAAATTCACTACGTATCGGGCCGATTCTGGGGCGGGCTTCCCAGCTGATAAGGTTAAAGGGGGCAACCGTTTATCCTTTAGCCATTACCAATGCTCTGGATGAACTCGATGAGGTAAATGATTATGTTTTGGTGATTGAAAGTGATAATTCATCATCCGATCGTGTTGCTATTCATGTCGCTACCAGTCCTGTAGCGGTGGAGAAGATCGCCAATCATCTCAGAGCGGTTGCCAGAGTTAATTTTCCGATTCTGGTTTCCAATCTGCCCACAATTCAATCGATGAGGGGCGGGGCATCACGTAAAAAGATCAGAATACTTGATTGGCGGACGAAAAACAGCGCATTAACAGTTTAACAATAATCTTCAAAATTCATTTTACTAGGATATAATATATTGGTCCGTATTGTCATAGTAATTCCAGTTTTCAACAACGTTAGCACTATACATAAATTAACATCTTCCATAAAAAAGTACCATGAGCAGGTAATTGTAGTAAATGATGGATCTACTGATGGGACTTCCGAAGCAGTTCACACAATTGATGGCATACAAGTGATCGAAATTGGCAGCAACCAGGGAAAAGGTGCTGCATTGAGGGCCGGTTTTCTTTATGCCAGCAAATGCGGCTTTACTCATGCAATTACTGTTGATGCAGACGGGAAGTATCTAGCGGAAGATATTAAATTGCTGATAACAAAGGTTAATGAAGATTCCTGGGCATTATGGACAGGGCAGCGGCGTTTTAAGAAAAAAAATGGCTATCGACAGCCTTTACAATTCCGATTCGGCAATATTCTCGCTAATCTGTGGTTTTACCTGGTAACCGGCTATTCAATTAAAGATGCTCAATGCGGTCTCAGAGCTTATCCGCTGGATTATATCAACAAGATGCTTAACAGAACTGGTGACCGTTATGAATTTGCACTGCAGATTCTTATCCTGGCTGCCTGGCAACATTTACCGATAAAAGGTTTCCCGGTTCATGTCTCTTATCCTTCTGAACAATGGTATGTAACTCATTTCAGACCGGTTCGTGATTTTATCAGGATAATCAGATCGATGGGGACGTTATTTTTTCCCTCAGGAATCAATTCAACAGGATTTTCTTGGAAACGGCTGATAATTTATATTAAAAATCTGATTGGCAGGGAATTAAGGGCAAATACAACTCCATTCAAGGTGGCCGCATCACTTGGCATAGGGGTGTTTCTGGCGGTAACACCTTTTCATGGTTTACAGGTTCTGCTTTTACTGATCGCTACAATTATCTTTAAGCTCAATCGTCCGTTGGGGCTTCTAGGAGTGAGCATTTCATCACCTCCGTTAATTCCGTTCTGGTTTGCAGCAGGAACTGCAACTGGAAGGATAGTGCTTCCGGAAAATATTGTTATGAGGATTGCTGATTTTTGCGGGAGGGGCTCACCATCTTTCTTCGGTGGTGGTCTGATGATCACTTTTGTTAATTATTTTATAGGCAGTATTTTACTTGCGATAATATGCGGAGTAGTAACTTTCAGTGTTTCGTTATTGCTTTTCCGGTTAAGATACATCCGGCGCTGATACAATCTGTTCAGGCGACATTTCACCGGCTATAATCCGAAGATTATTTTTTTTTCAAATAAAATATGGCACAGCTCGTAAACTTATGAAAATCAATAAATTTCAAAACAAAACGGGGTGTACATGCAACGATCCTTATTTATTCTGTTGACAATAATTTCGATTCATCTCCTGGCAAGCATATCAATGGCTGGAAATGGTACTGAGAGTCTCCCGGGGGTCAGTCAGGTGATTGGCAGAACAGAGAACCACAACCAGAATGAAAACAATATGGATCTGTTACGCAAAAGGGTTGATGAGTTAGAGAAGAGGGTGGAGAAGCTGGAAGAGAAGAGCAAGCCAGGGGTAAAACCGGTCAGCAGTAATTCAGAAATTAAAGCACATATTTTAGATTTCAAGAAGAAAATAAAGGATTTTTGGGATAAGAATGTGTAGGTCAGAGTGATGAGTGCGGAGTGATGAGTGTAAGAGCTCTTTACTCAACACTTGTTAGCCGGTACTGTACATTTAAGCAAAATTTAAACGCTGAAATCAGTAGTATGCAATAATATGAAGCATTGGAGAGGATGCGAAAATGACTGGTGAAAGCTTGTTTATTATTGGAATGTTTACAGGGGCAATTGTTGTTTTCATCCCTCTGATTATTGTCGGCAGGATACGGTTGCACTCTGCGCGTAATGGTGAACCCATGGTCCTGAAAGAAAGGTGTCAAGGGCTGATATCAGAAAACTGTAATTTGCGTAATGAAAAGGAACAGTTGCAGAGCAATCTTATTACAGCACAGAATGGAGTTGCAGGATTGGAAAGTCAGGTCCGGGCACAGCAGGAAAGAATTGCGGATCTGAAGAGAATGCTTGATATCTGTGATGTAAAAATCAATGAATCCAATGAGGTTGCAAGGGAGAATTATGGAAAAATTACACAACTGCAAATACAGCTGGAGATGGAGCGAAAGCAGGCTGGTGAGAAGCTGCAACTGTTGGAAAATGCGCGCGATCAGCTTAAAAACGAGTTTATGAATCTGGCTACTACTATTTTTAATGAAAACAGCAGGAAATTCAGTGAACAGAACAGGACAAGTATTGACCTGTTGCTTAATCCCTTAAGGGATCAGCTGGGAGATTTCAGAAAGAGAGTTGAGGATGTATATACAAATGACACTAAGGAACGACAGAGCCTTTTTGAACAGATAAGAATGCTTACCGATCTGAATCAGCAGGTTGGCAAAGAGGCTCAAAACCTTACCAGAGCACTGAAAGGGGAAAACAAAACCCAGGGAAACTGGGGAGAGATGATTCTGGAGCGTGCATTGGAGCTTTCTGGTTTGAAAAAAGGAGTGGAATTTGAAACACAGGTCAGTTTACTTGATGATGATGGTAAACGGCAGTTGCCTGATGTAGTTGTACATATTCCTGACGGCAGGGATATAATCGTTGATTCGAAAGTCACTCTTACCGCTTACGAATCGATGGTTAATGCCGAAGATGATACCTCACGGGAAAAGTTTCTTCAGTCCCATCTTGCTTCAGTATGGACTCATATCGATCAGCTGAGTACAAAATCATATGATTCTTTGTCTGATTTGAAAACTCTTGACTATGTTTTGATGTTTATGCCTGTTGAAGCTGCATTTGTGGCTGCTATACGAGAAGAACCATCACTTTTTGAATATGCCTATCGTAAAAGAGTTATCATAGTATCACCATCAACTTTACTTGTTACCCTGCGTACAATTCAGAATATGTGGCAAAGCGAATATCAGAACCGCAATTCCCAGGAGATTGCCCGTAAAGCGGCAGATCTTTATGATAAATTTGCCGGATTTGTGGATACTCTTATCGAAGTGAAAAATGCTGTCAGTAAGGCTTCAGAGAAGTGTGAAATGGCGATGAATCAGTTATCAGAAGGTAAGGGAAACATCGTGCGCAGAATCGAAGAGTTCAGAAAAATGGGGATTAACACCAGAAAAAACCTGCCTGCGGAACTGTTTAACCTAAAAACCGCAGTAGGTGACAATGAAGAACCGTAAGATATTGATGCAGAAAGGTTTGAAGTCCTTGAAGGTTTTATCTACTGGTGATAAGACCGAAAGGACTGAAAACCTTTATGCGCAATAGATTATGTGTTATCCGTGTCAATCTACTGCGGTTTTTAGGTTTAAGGAGGATTCACCGATTGTTTTGTGAATTGATATTTATATTTTTTTTATTATCCCTCTACTTTAAAACCATTAAAATATTCCTTGGTTATTTATATCCCGGCATTGAAATGCCGGGCTGATAAGGCATGGTCCTTTCAGGACCATCATTCAAAGCTATAACATATGCATTTTTGGCTATTTTCATAATTGGTTTGGCAATGTTATGAATTATCATTACCCGTTTTGTGCTTACGCCTGAATGCAAAAATTAATGTTGCAAAAAAAATGAAAAGGTAATATATTAGTAATGTAGTAAATTACTAAATTACTAAATTACTAAATTACTGGAGAGATTATGAGAATACCAACATCACTAAAGCATAAACCGGTGATTGTTTCTGAAAATTATGAAAATATCGATGGCCGATACGCTCATAATTCTGATGCCAAAGGTCTTTCTTTGGGATTAGCCCAATGGAATGATCGGGGTAAGGTGGATATTTCAGCAAAAGTGTGGAGGCATACCGGAGAAAAATGGAGCAGGCAATCTGAAGAACTTCCACTTCACAGGGTTTTAGATCTGGCAATCCTCGTATGCAGAACCAGAATGCATTTTATGGAAGCTTATAGATATGAGAAATTATATGATACCAAAAAACCGGTTATTGACCGGGTTGGTTTACAGGGTGATGCCATGACTGTGGCGGTGTGTGTTGACAACGAGATGATCGATGAGGATATAAAGATTTTCAGACAGGTTCTCAGTGACAATGATGAGCTTATTGGAGAGAGGTTAGCGACTTTGTCAAGAATATTGAATGAGATGGGGTATTAATTTTCTGGAGTGAATGAAACCAAATTTCAAATAGAGCATAGATTGAATAATCAGTAGATCAGTAAAAATATCAATATCAAATTATCAAAAAGACACTTCTGATTAACAGATATTACTTCAAAAGTGTCTTTGTAATTCTGGTCATGATATCCGGATTATCCTGGGACTCAAAGCGTGGCCATATATCATCCAGTCCATCACTCTTACCTGTATTCAAAGCTGAAATATTAAGAGAAACCATAAGGAAACGGTTGATATAATCATTTTCGATTTCTCCGCTCTGAGGCAAAAGTTGTCTGGAATATTTATAGAGCGATTCCATATCGTAGTTACATAGTGCCTGGAAGTAATTCATCCATATTTTTTCATCTTCATCGAATGGCATACCTGAGGTTTTCATGCGGACAACTTCCCAGATATCTTTCATTTCTGAAATGGAAAGATATGGCAGAGTTTTCTCCAGAATTTCAATTAATGTGCTGTAAAACTGTTCGAATGTCAGATGTCCTGTTGATGAATAGTCAAGAGTGACAACTTCAGAAAAAAAATCGGAAAAGGTTGCCAGAGAATCATTGTTTGAAGCAATGTTCATTATTTCATTATATAGTTTTTTTGCAGTATTGAATTCCGCCAGGTTATAGATGTCCGGGAGTTTCTCTCTGATCTGGAATTGGATTGAGCCGGTATCCGATTCCACTATTTTTCTGACCGGGATAATATAACTTCTAAGGGTGTCTATCAGCCGGATATCTTTATCCATAAAACGGTATTTAACCGCATTGAGATCGACGAATGGGTTGTAATCGGAATTGGAGGGCCAGGGGAATCCATCGATTAAAGGGTTAAACATTTTTTGTGAAACAAAACTGATAACCTTAAGATCTTCTATTGAACTGAAATTCATCTCTTTCAGTCTTTTTGCCATTGGTCCAATCTGAAAAATATCTCTGTTGATTTTTAAGCAACCGTTATTTTCAGTCGTTGCTACAGTAATGAGATCCGATCCTGCAGTATACATTTCATAATATGGAAAGTGTTGACGCAAAGCTTTGAATATGGAGACAAGTATGGATATGTCCGATTCGTATTTGTGAAACCATTGCACCAGTATTCCGTTTTCATTGAGATGATTTTTTATGAGTCCGAAAAACTCTTCTGAAAAAAGGCCGGAAACTCCGCTGACCCATGGATTTGAGGGTTCAGAAATTATGATGTCATATTTACGGTTGTGCGCAGAAAAGAAAGTTTTGGCATCATCTATAAAAATGTTACATCTCTTATCGGTAAAAGTATTGGATACTTTATCTCCAATTAGTTTTGCAGCATCAACCATGGCAGGTTCGATCTCGACCACGTCGACACTTTTCAGAGTGGTATCATAAAGAAGGTAATGTGATGTCATTCCTGATCCCATTCCAATCACAGCAGCACTGGCCCCATTCTCTTTGCAGGCCAGAGGCAGGGCTGCTGTCAGAGCCATGGTATATTCATCACCGCTGATTCCTCCCCTTACATTGACACTGGCATCAGGTTTGCCATTTGTGGTCAATACCAGAGATCCTCCGGTGCGGAAAAGGGTTACAGATGCAGTTTTTCCATCTTTATTGAAAATGATTTTTTTGTTCTTGTTGATAGTTCCGTTCCGATATACTCCGGAAGCGGTAAGAACAGGATCTATGGTTCCAAAAACAAATGTTACCGCGATAAAGCAACAGCTTACCGGTGTAAGAATTTTTTTGAGATTACTTAGCTGTAACTCTTTAAAGGTGTGAAGTATATAAAGACCTATACCGATATCTAATATGCCACCGATAGCAATAAGAAGTCTAAGTCCCAGAAATGGCATAAGGCACCAGACTGCTACTATCACACCAGCAATGCTTCCGAAGGTATTTATTGCATACACTTTACCGATGGATTCCTCACCTGAACCCTCCCTGTAAAAAAGATGAACTATGAGAGGTAAAACCATTCCTGCACATATTGTTGATGGAAGCATTATCAGAAGGCAGATGAAATGGCTGAAGAGGTTGAACAGAAGATAACCTTGCTGGTTTTTTGCCAGGGCAGAAATCACAAATTTCATAAAGCCGAACATGTGATTATAAGTGAAAATAGTAAAGAGAGCGGTAATTCCCATAATCACCTGTGCTAAAACGATGGCTGCAGGGATATTTTTGATCTTATCGATCCGGTTTCTGATAAAGAAACTGCCTAGGGCTATACCGAAGATAAAAGCACTTAGCATAAGTTCAAAAGAGTGGGTAGAGCTGCCCAAGACCAGGCTTAACATCCGGATCCAGCCAATTTCATATATAAAAGATGCCGTGGCTGTGGCGCCTGAGACCAATAATAAAGGTAAATAGAAATCTGGTTTGCTTTTAACATTGGCAGCAATTACTTCACTGCCTTTTTCAAAAACCGGATTGTCATCATCGGGAGACTTGTCTTTATGGCAGAGGATAAAAACTGTAATTCCCACAAGAATGTCAAGTATTCCTCCGGTAATGATAGCTCCTTTGAGACCGATTATTTTAACTAAATAAAATCCACTCAGAAGTACACCTGCGGAGGCCCCCAGAGTGTTGGTGAAATAGAGAAATGAGATC
>DATAMG010000123.1:0-1881 GCA_036260705.1 Chitinispirillaceae bacterium
AAAATACCTATGTGGATTCTGATGATTATTTTCTGGCATTTGTAACAGGGGCATCCGATTGGTTTTTCATTCATAACCGGGAATACAGTTTTAATCTTGACAGATATGATGATTACCGCAAATACTGGTTGACTGTTTCTAATGGCGGGGGCATGTCTGTAAATTCATTTCCTGCTTGCTCAGTTGGCGGGGATACAATTTCCTCTGTAGAAAACGGGATAATATTTGGAAAAAATTCATTGCAGACATTAGGAAATGAAGGTGGTTTGGAATGGTGTTGGTTTAAATTATCCGATGCCAGCAGTTTTGACTTTCCACTGCAACTTCCCGGTTTGGATACATCTTTTGGTGGTTCTGTAACAGTAAAATGTCCAGGCGGTACTTCCATATCGATGGATGTCTCTTTAGATGAGCCGTTGGTATCCCTGAATGGTGTATATACAATCAACAGATGGGGAAACCGTTCTTTGAAAATATTGTCCAAGGCTAACGATTTGGAAATACAGAATATAAATGTCAAATACAAACGCAAACTTGTTGTCGGTGATGCCGGAAAACTGGAAATATTTTCACCCGTTGATACCATTCTTTATACCTATAAATTAAAGGTGTCAACCAATGATTTATATTATTTATTCAGGATTTCCAATGACGAGAAGAACGTATCTATTATAGATACTGTAAGAAATGCAGCCAACAGTTTTATCAGCTGGACCGATACCGGTGGTAAAGGAATTCGTTATATGGTTTGCAGTGAAAAGGCGCTTACACCTCTGCCTGAGAAAAGTGTAAATGTTAAAATCAATGCCGATTTTCTGGTAGATAATCCAAGAATAACTTCAGACAGTACCGATTATCTTATCATTTCAGCACCTGAATTTTTAACTGAGGCATCAAAACTGGCTGTTCATAAGAAAAAGATTGGTTTCAATGCTCCGCGTGTTGTTAATGTTAAGGATGTCTTTGATGCATTTTCCGGTGGAAATGTAGATCCTGCTGCTATTAGAAATTTTATTGCATATGTTCAGAACTACTGGAAGGGAAGTCAACATCTCAGTTATGTACTGCTCTTTGGAAGCGGTCATTATGATTACAAAGGTGTTTTGACCAAAACTCCGGTTTATATACCTGTTTTTTACAGTGGACATACCCTGCTTGAAGATTTTTATACCATAAGATATGGTGTTGATCAGACTGCGCTGGGAAGAATCACCTGCGACAGTACAATCGAGGCTACTGATGTTGTAGAAAAGATCATTGCAATGGAAGATCCTCAGAAAGCAGATTACTCCGATTGGAGAAACAGGGCGTTGCTGGTTGCAGATGATGACAGGCAGGGTACCACAGTTGATGGTATTAATCATCATGGATCTTCTGATAATACCGCCGATGTGATAGAATCAAAAAATCCATCCATCAATTTAAGAAAGGTATATCTGTTTGATTATAAATGGAATTCAGCGGGACAGAAACCTGAAGCATCGAAAGTCCTTTTTAACGAAATAGACAACGGAGTCGGTTATGTGAACTACTTTGGCCATGGTTCTGAAGCACAATGGGCTCAGGAGAAAATCCTACTGGCTGATAATGTGAAAGCATTAAAAAATGAAAATCATTATCCACTCATATCCTCTTTCTCATGTTCTGTGGGTAGATTTGACATACCCAACTACGAGTGCCTTTCATCTGCGCTTTTAACAAAAGGGGAATGCGGCGCTATCGCTTCTATTTCCAGTACCAGGACTGCATACGCTTCTTCTAATGAAAATCTGGCCATAAATTTTTATTCTGCACTTTTGAATCCGAGTCTTACCCATGAAAATTGCTGTTCCAGGCATTTTATAGTGGATAGAAACGTCCTCTCCCCCATCTTTTCTTCCG
>DATAMG010000124.1:0-27046 GCA_036260705.1 Chitinispirillaceae bacterium
GGATAAATCTAAGATACTGATCCATGCTGTACTCGAGAATATCACAAGTGGCATCGAATCGGGAAAGATGCAGAATACTATGGATCACAAGCTGTTAATTCATCCAAAAATTGTAAAGAACGAATTAATTATCAAAATATCCGGGACCATCAGAGTTCCTCTTAAGATCGAGTTGTTTGATATTACTGGCAAACTTTTTAAAGTCTACCGTATGGAATCAAACTGTTTGCGTATTAATCTCTCAGGATTATCATCAAAGATTATTCTTTTATCAGTTAGAAATGGCACCAAAAGACAGGTATTTAAACTTTTATTGTAAGCAAAATTTCCAGTACTACAGGTGTGTGGTTTTACTCTTGAAACCGGAGTAGGTTCGAGAAGGTGGCCTGTTGAGGTTGGCCGTTGATTAGGCTCCAGACAACCTAAAATCAAGCATTTGTTTTAAATGATGGTTTTGGGTTTAACTCAGGTTTTATTGCTTCATAACTGAAAAAGACTGGTGTAAAGTAGTGAACTGAACATCTTAACAACAGGATCACACTATGACAGAAATCGACCGGATGGCATTAGCAGAAAAGGCTGCAAAAGTTAAGTTGCTTGTAATTGGTGTTGATGGGGTGCTTACAGATGCGGGCATGTATTTTAACGATAATGGCGACTATCTGAGAAAATTTAATCGTCGCGACGGAATGGGTATTCAATTACTGAAAAGTCATGATATCAAATCGGCAATCGTTTCGAGTATGCAATCCAGGATTGTTGAAATATGGGGAAAAATGTTTGAAGTCGATTTTATAAGATTAGGTGTAACAGATAAAATCCATGAAATAGAAAAATTAAAAATACGTTGCGGTTTAAAGATGGAACAAATAGCTTATATTTCTGATGATATCGACGAATTAGAAATTATACAGGCTGTAGGTTTCGGAGTCACAGTAGCAGATGGTATGAGCAGCAATAAAAAATATTCATCTTTTGTTACAAAAAGATGCGGAGGACAAGGTGCTGTTCGGGAGGTAGTTGAAATCATATTAGGCTGTCAGACCGTAATACAAGACCAAATTGGTGGATAAACAATTCCATTTGGAATGAAAAAAATTATCTTCCAATGCTTTTTTAGGTATAATCAATCAACCGTGCCGGAACTGGATTATCTCAGCACCGGTGCGGTTCAGATTATCGATTAAAAGAATATTGACATTCTCATCATAAGATACCAGTCACTGGTCTTCCAAACCATGTCATTATACTTTGCACTCTGTGGCGCCGGCCATGGAGTGTACCAGTTTTTGGGAGTATGATCGCAGGCAGCCTGGGCACTCAAACGCACATGTTTTCCAATATTTTTCATCGCATAAATCGACCAACGAATATCATCATCGTGTACCGCCAGTGAATCGTTCCAGTCACGGTCGTAAAGGGGATACGATGAACCCGATGGACGTCCGGCAATATAGGGTACAGCAGTGGTACCTTTCCAGATATAGTCCTGGGCATTAATATAGGGAGACATATATCGTTCGACTTCAATCGAAAGTCTATCCAAAACTTTAAATGCAGGGAGATTAAACCCGATCATCATCGGAACTCTTTCTTCTGGTTTGTCGTACCATCCGGGATAATTCTTTACCCCAAGCCAAGCTGCTTCTCCATAAAATTTCAAATCCTCTTTACCAAATATGGCTGCATCGGTACCAGATAATTCCCTTATTAATTCCTTGAAATCAAAAGTTGCCCTTGCCATGAGCTTTGTTCCCCGGAAAGTATACAATATTGTATCACCAGTGGTTTTGTCAATGTAACCGATTTTCGGATCATATTTGTTATTATATATAGGATCAAGACCAATGGTGGTTTTCTTTGGATCTACAGTAATCAGTCTTGTCAGTTCGACTCCCAATCCAATATCAATTATTTTCTTTAAAGAAGGGGTAGCAATATATGTGAGGTTAATATCCCTGTAGGGGTATACGTCTATTTCAGTATTGATAATGAGGTCCTGTTTTAAACTAAAGGTTGAGCCGAAAGTGTGGGAAACATGTACTCCGGCAAGTTTTGGCTTGTCAATAGAGTGCTCAAAACCTGAAATAAGCCATCCGGGATACGTTCCGCTTCTGAACAGATATTCTCCAAGATTGGTTGATTGGGGGTTGTATTTGAAAGGAAAATAACCCAGCTCCAGAAGAAATCCCCTTGACCGGTACTCCAGACATGCATCGAGCAATGCTGGTGCTACTTTTTTCACTGCGTATTCAGATGTCGTAAACCCTTTGGGATTAACTGTTGCTACGTTGATGACAACTCCCAGATTGAGTCTCCCGGTCAGTGATGGTGTCAGCTGTCGCGTGATTTTTATCCCGCCATCAATGAGCTCCAACCATTCTTTATCGAAGGGTATATCATACCCGGTATTTTCAAGAGTCGATTTGATCACCTGGCCCATTGTAATACGAGACCAGAACATAAAGGTAGTTTTCACACTGTCCTGTGCACTGGAAAGAGAGGAAAAAATAATAAGTAAATACATAGTAGATATCTGCAGTATCATTCTAGTCATGAGCTTGTGCCTCCCGCAATTATTTTAGAGAGAAGAAACGAATTCAACCAGGTCATTCAACTCTTGTTCAGAAAGTTCTGATGCATAAATTGAATGAGTACGCAGTTGAATTATTTCGCTGATTTTATCGTAGTTACCTAAATGACTGTATGGAGCAGTACGCCATGCCTCAATAAGTGATGGAGTATCCCAATCAAGTCCGGCATCCTGTGGATCCGGTACCCCAGCATCATGAAACTTTAGATCAGTGTAAAGTGGTTCCGGATGGCATCCGTCGCATCCTATTCTGTAGTAAATTGCTTTACCGCGCACCGCTGAAGGGTTTAGTTTACCTTTTACAAGATGAGGACTCATTACCGGTTTCAATCTCATTAAGAAAGTATCCAGGGGAATGGAAATATCTTCCACGTTCTGGTTCTTAAGCTCGTAATAAACTCCCATCCGTACAGAGCCGTCAGGTCCACCGGCATGCGGCCTCTTTCCATTCCATCCTCCTGGTGGTGTCCACCAGGAGTGAAGCATGCTTTTTGCATTACGCTGTTTGGTCATTTCAAGTGCCAGCATCCAGTTGAGAGCATCAGGACGTGCAAAGGGATGGCATGAAAAGCAGGACTGCCATTTTTGATAGCAGCTATTCGCATCAGAAAAGTTGAATTCTCCAAGTCGCTCTCCGCGTAAAGGTTTCGATTCACCCAATGCATAGTTGATTCCGCCAGCGGGTAAAAGCGATGAAACTGAGATCGAATAGAGTGAGTCGGAAAAATAACCGGCTATATAGGCCTTGTTACCAACCATCACAATTGATCTGGGAGTTTTTAAAGGCAAATTGACATTTTTTTTAATACTGGAAAGTGCCGAAAAATCATGGGAGAGATCAGCTCCACTGGCCAGCGATATGAGCTGTGTATAATCTATTACACTCATGTTGTGCGTTCCAGCATGCAGGACACAAAGATACTTGCTATCGCCGGTTTGGGCCATCCCCCACGGGTTGGCAAATCCTAATGATGAATAATCCAGCATCACATCAATTAAAAGTATTTTTTTGTCGATATCGATAATAGCCATATTGTTTGAATGGACCCACCCACCCTCAAACGTCGTCGCCGCCAGGGTGAATCTGCCAACAAGATGGGTAACAAATGCATATTTACCGTCATTAGAGATACATACGCCAAACATTGAATGTGTACCAACCGGAAACACCGGTATCACAGCATCTACTGTGCCGGTTGATGTTGACACGAGTGATACTTTTCCGGTAAGTGTTACCGTGTCGACAGCCTTCTGCTCCGGAAGTGAGTTGCTTACTACCAGTGTTGCACCATTAGGAGTTATTGCGGCGGCATATGGTTCACGAATCATTGCAATACGTTTTTCGTTACCGGTATTAAGATCAATTACAGATATATCATTGCCAAGCCAATTGCAGGTATAGAGAGTGCCTCCATCTGGGGAAAGGACGGGACTTCTTGCATAATGTCCGGCAGAAATGCGCTTGACAACCTTTCCGGTACCTGTTGAAATTACACAGACAACTCCAGTGGGCCATTGGTCAGATGCACAGGTAACATATATTAATTCTCCATTTTTCGAAACTGCAACACCGGTAGGTTCGTTGGGAACAGAAAATGTATTTACAACACTGTTCGAAGCGCAATCAAACTGCGCAACCTGTTTCATCTGCTGCAATGCTACATAAATATGCTTTCCATCGGGTGATGCTGCAAGTGCTGTAGGAGAAAGATATTTGGGGTTTTGAATTGTCGGAAGGTCTTTGTTGAGCGCAAGAAGTTGTGGAAGAAGGCTTGGCGGTATTATCTTTTCTATGGCAGTTTGTGCGGCTGTGTTTGCATATAGTAAACACAGTAGAAAAAACGGCAACATAATTATGTGCTGCATGATATTCTCTTTCTATTTCTGTATAAAAACTTTCTGAACAAGTACCGGAACATTATCTGTTAACACTCGTACTATATACGCCCCGTTTGCCGGGAGTTCCTGGCGTGATGAGACGAATACATGATTACCTGTTTTTATTTTGTTATGCACCAGGAATCGAACTCTCCTTCCAGCTAGAGTAAGTAGCTCGGCAGAAACGAACTGTTCAGAACTCAATTTGCACCGAAGCGTTACCGATCCTCTGTTTGCGCTCACTTTTAATGAATTGAGCGAATTTGCTTTTAACGGCTTATGTACTCCCACATCTTTATAATTAACATTGGCATACCACGCATTTTGCCCGTTTTTATCTAATATTATGATACGGGAAAGCATACCGAGTGAGTCATATTCGTATTTTTCTTTACAAAGCAAAGCGTTTCCCTGTTTAATTTCATAGTTGTTTTGTTCGGTTTGAGTGTGGCTTAAGGCGGAACCAAACTGAGAAAGACCGAACTGATCGACAGTTGAGAAATCCGTCTTTCCTGCAGAGGCAGAGAAAGTAGAAGTAAACAAGGGATTGTCGATATAATCTACACTGTTTTCTTTTACAGGTCCGCTAACCCCATTCTGCACAGTAGTATGATATAAAAAAGTCTCGTCACTTGCATAAACGTTTCTTCCGGTACAAACACCTTCACCAGTGTACTCGAAGGTCACAAATAGAAGGTGGTTATCGGATGCATCATAAATATCCATACGGGTAGGATACAAACCAGCATAGATCGATCCAATGCATAGAATCGCTGCTGCTGCACACCTTCGTAATTTTTCCATTTTACTACCCCTGCTGATTAACATGTTAATATAAAATTAAATGCACTTCAGTCTTAAAAGACCAAAGGTCTCCAAGCTTTGAATTGCCAGGTTACCGTAAATTTAACCGATTAATAAATTTTTATTGAAGGTTAATAATAGAAATTTAGAAGTTAATATAAATGTAATATAATCCGATTTTTAACATTTTTCCAAAATATTTAAAATTTTACTTATATTAAAACTGCTACTGAATTTGAACGTTCAAAAGCTATCCGGTTCAGGAAAGACATCGTTTCAATAATACAGTAATTAGCAGATTTGGTGAGGAGGATTCATGAATCACAATTTACATCAAATTATTGCCTGGCTGGTTCTGCTATTGATTCTGTTCTGCTTTTTTTATGGAATTCCTGCCGAAACATCCGCTGAAGGCTATGATTACAGTCATAGGAAACGTGATTGTGAAATAACACTTCTTTCCAATAATGGAGAACCTCTTACCAACACTTTGATTGCTATTTCAATAATGGACAACGATTTTGCATTCGGAGGTACGATCCGTAGCGAGGCATTCGATACCCTTGGTGATGGGTATGGAGATAGTTTTCTGAATTATTTCGATGTTGGCACACCAGAGATTGAGATGAACTGGGAATATGTAATGAAATGCTCTCAAAAGTGCGACCCCGATTTCTCAAAAGCGGATTTTCTTGTAAACTGGATGTTAGAAAAAAAAATCCCCATCCGGGGCCATAACCTTTTCTGTAATGAAAAGGAGGACTGGATTCCTCAATGGACACGTACCCTCGATACTGTCGCATTCAAACATGTCATGCTGGAACGTATCGATGCCACAATGGGCCATTTTAAAGGTAATGTGGTCCAGTGGGATCTTATTAATCAAATCTGTCATGGAAAAAACTGTTCTTTTTATGCAAGTGGCATTCTCCAAACCAAAAGTGGTGATCCTGATAATTTCAACTGGATAATAGAAGAGGCCAGCAAAAAAAGACCCCATGGCCGATTTTCTCCTAAGCGATTACGATATCATTACCTCCAATGATCAGACTGCTGCCGATCAATTTATTAATATAGTCAAACCTCTGTGCAGTAAATTTGACATCATCGGGGCAAACGGACATTTCGGTGCGAACATGAATAAAAGTTCCTATGAACCAAAAATAAACTATCTTGCAGAGCAACTCGGGAAACCGGTATTGGTTACTGATGTGGATTTTAGTTCCGACATCAATCGGGCACCTGATAAAATTGAGGAATTGATGCGTACCTGTTTTGCCAACCCGAATGTCGGAGGTATTATTATGGGAAGCTGGTGCGAACGTTACATGTCGGGCAACGATCTCACCAGTTATCTTGTCGACTCATTGAACAACGAAACCCCCACTGGTCAGCGTTGGCGCGAAGTTCGGGATGAGTGGAAAACCGAGATCGCAGGATACACCGATGATTTTGGAAAATTCAGTTTCAATGGTTTTCAGGGTAAATACAGGATAATTATCAGTTGTTATTCTGACACTTTTTATCTTGAACCGGGTGAGGGTACAAAAACTGTAGAAGTGACATATTTAGCTGGATCTTCAGTAAATGATATGCTGGCCCGTCTTACAACAATCGAAATTTTCATAAATGGAATTTCAGCTGTCATTAAATTGCCTGTTCATTATAACAAACCGTTGTTTCTGAGCACCTTCTCACTATCAGGGAAACAGCTGTCCCGTTCACCTGTGAATCTAAAAGGCGGTAGACAACAGCTGATTTCTTTTTCCCCACATTGCCGGATATTCCGGATCGAGTCAGTTGATCGTCAGTCGCTTTATACAGGAAAAATTTTAGCAGTCCGCTGACGTGCAGAGCTGGGGATTGAGTATTGTTAATGGCATGATTGGTGCGTTTCGTTATCCTAAGTCCCTGTTTTTTATTTTTTGTTAGGTAAAATTAGTGGAATAACACGAAAGACCGATGATCTTCACTTCTTTTACAGGTCACTGCGGGGTATAATTCAGTTCTTTCGGCAAGAAAAAATGTAAAATCGAAGCAAAAAATTAAAAAATCTTATGATTAATGAACAAAATATCAGCATTAAATAAACTTATACTATATATTACGATTAATTACGGAAAAAATTTAACAATAATACCCGAAATAATTTACAAGTCAATTTTGTATATAGTTTAATATCATTTCTTCACTTAGTGAGCATTAATTATCCATTTCCTATGAAATAACAATAAAGTTTCCGAATTATTACATCGCAGTGGGGGGTATTATGATAGGAGAGGCGTTTCAAAATCCAAAGTTCTTCTTTTTACAAGTGTTTTTACTTATTGCATTGATGGCAGGTGCTTTTCTGGTACCTGAAGCAATAGCCGCAATCGATGAGACCATGCCGGCTGTTGCCAGTATTCCCAAAGAGATCATAGATGATTGGAAGGCACAGGGCGGAACTGCGGCTGAAATTAAAGCATCTCTTCCCGCTGAATATCAATCAAAATGTGATGGATCATTCGAAAGTGCATGTCACTGGCGGCGTGTATATCGAATGAAACAGTTTCCTCAAATGCAATCTATCTTATTCGCCAAGCACCACAATATAGGAAGCACTGCTGTAGGATTCTGGGTTAATGTTGGTCCTTCCGATGTCACTGATGCTAATTTCGCTACAAAAGGCTCGCTTTGTCTGCTCAAGTTCGAAAATTACTACTCACAGTTTAAAGAAATTTTAACTAAGACTGATATGGCAGTAAAAGACCCCTGCATCTCTCTGGATGGAAAAAAGGTCGTTTTTGCAATGTCATCAGGCAAAGGAAAAGGGTGGCTGCTCTATGAAATGGAAATCGATAAACCTGGTTCAGTAAAACAGCTCACCAAGAACCCCTCAGGTCTGACCGTGGCGGATTTTGAACCATGCTATCTACCCAATGGTGATATCATGTTCAGCTCGACGCGTTGCTTCGGTGTTATTGATTGCGGATGGCAGCCAACCTCGAACATGTTTGTTATGGACAGTGTTGGAAATTATATCCGTCGTGTTGCATATGATCAGGTACATACTGATTATCCGGTTTTGTGTCCCGATGGTACAGTTCTTTACACACGATGGGAGTATAACGATCGTGATGTATCAAATGTCATGGGATTGTTTTCGATGTTTCCTGATGGCTCTCACCAGATAGAAGTTTATGGAAATCAAACCACCTGGCCGCAAAGTTTTATTCATGGCCGCCCCGTTCCCGGTAATCCGAACAAGTTTTTTGCGATTGCAAGCGGACATCATGGTGAATACTCGGGTGAAGCATTTGTAATTGATGCTTCTAAAGCTACCAATGGACCGGAATATGTCAAAATGATCAGCCCTCCGCGTGAAACCAAATCTCGTGATAAAGATGAGTGGGCATTGGGGGGAGTGTTCAGAAATTCTGAGTACCCCAATCCGCTTAGCGAAGAGTGGTATCTTGTTTCTTATCGAGACGAAAACAAGCTTCCCAGCTTTAATTCTATAAGCACTGGCAAATACAGGATATATTTAAAGCACATTGATGGTAAAAGCCAGGAACTTATTGCATGGGCTGACCAGTCTTTGCATCGCCCGGTGTTGGTTGCTTCATGGAAAGATATCTGGGGTTCTGAACCGTTCCGAATTGCCGAGCAGGCAAATTTCAACGACAGCATGGCTACCTTTACAATGAACGATGTTTATTTTGGTGCAGGTATGAGTGGTATCGATAAAAACACCAAAGTTGCAAAGTCTCTTCGAGTCATTGCACTCAACTACCGGGTTTCGGGAGCGTGCAATAGCGGTGTTTTTGGCTCACTTTCTGGTCTCAAACCATCCGGTGTGGTCTTTTCAGCGCCGACTTTATGCCCAGTTGCTTTTGGTGGTGGTTCATGGGAAGCAAAAAGGGTTTTGGGCGAAGCAAAAATTTATGATGATGGTTCCGCCGCATTCAAGGTACCGGCAAGGGTGCCTCTCTATTTTGAGGTGCTAGACTCCAATGGATTTATGATTGCAGGTATGCGAAGCTGGTCCACGCTTATGCCGGGAGAAACATTCTCCTGTTACGGATGCCATGAAAACAGGAAAGCAGCTCTTCCTACACCAAAAACCAATCTTGCCCGTGATGCCGGTGTTCAAAAAGTGCTTGATAAACCTTTAGGGGTTGAAGACCAACCCTTTGATTACGCAAAATTCGTTCAGCCGATTTTAGAGAAGAATTGTGTGAGCTGTCATGGAGCTAACCACAAATCTGGTTTCGATTTGCGTGGAGACAAGGCATCCTATCCAGGTGCAAAAAAATCCTGGACGCGATCGTACAGTTCCCTGACCGATAATCTTAAAACCAAACTGACGCCGGAAATTGGTGTTATTGGCAGCAACAAAGCAATTTGCATTACCACTATATTTTCTCAGCCGCCACAGATGCCTCCCTACTCGTACGGTTCCACTAAAAGCGGGATGATCCAGATACTTCAGAAAGGTCATCAAAATGTCAAACTCTCTGCTAAGGATCTAAAAATCCTGGCCTGCTGGATCGATCTTGAATGTCCACATGATGGAACCTATAACGGTTCTATGTCAACAACTGATTCACAAAAATATCAGCAGCTGGAACAAACTGCCCAGAAATGGTACACTGTTGAATCAGATAACGTAAAGGCCTATGCTGCAACACAAAAGCAAGTCGCGGTTATTCCTGATAATTACAGCGTCGAAAAAGCAGCTTACATTGCCAGACACTTCAGCATCCGATACCAGCCGGCAGCTCGTTCTCTGATTCTGAAAAATTGCAGCCAGGGGAATCTGATACTGGTGGATCTCAGAGGAAAAGTTGTTTCACGTGTTAATCTGACAGATATACATCCCAACGGCAGCTATACTGTTTCATTGCCAGCATCTTTAAGTACCGGACTTTATATTGTTAAAATTAAAGGTGTCAAAGAAATTGAGCAAGCGAAGGTTACCATTACAAAATAATAGAATCAGCACCTGTTTAATAATACAACCAGACTATCATTTGGTAGTCTGGTTGTATCTTGTTAATGTAAAGAGCCCGGAAATGAATTATTCTTATACGAGTGCCTCTGATGCTGGTGTTGCTTGTTGGAATAGAAAACCTGCTTTTAATCTGTCGAGATACTGCATTTGTTAAAATAGCTTGTTATCTGCTACAGAAATGGGCTACGAATGTTAGCTTCAAAAGATGCTGGTTATATCTGGTGAACTGGAATTCAAGTTCCCGGATTTTAGCCATGTATTAGTCATTTTGTATTTTCTTTATTTACTTTCAGGCTCAATGTATATTACAATTAAATCGCTACAGGTTTTAACAGAAACGATTTTTCATCTCGCGCTTAAAACTTTGATCCCCAAAAAGATCTCTGAAAAACGCTTTAATCTGTTTTAACCGGCAGAATAAAAAATATTTTGCTTGCGGTTTTAGTTTAAAAACTGGTACTATTATATGATGATTTCTGTAAAAGATGTTGCAAAACACCTGAATGTCTCCGAGAAAAAAGTTTACCGTCTAATAGCTCAAAACAGTGTCCCTTACTACAAAATCGGTGAAGAATACCGGTTTAATCGTGTTGAATTGCTCGAATGGGCAAACACGATGGGGATAAAAGTATCAATGGAAACCTTTGATGATTCTGATAAAAACAGTCCGGCAAACATCAGTTTCCTTGAAGCCCTAAAAGCTGGAGATATCCATTATAATATTCAGGGAACCGATAAAGAATCGGTACTGAGAAATGTTGTAAAGACGATTAATCTACCCAAAAAAATCGATCCGGAATTTCTCCTTCAGGTTTTGCTAGCCCGTGAGAAAATGGGTTCTACTGGTATTGGTGATGGGATAGCAATTCCACATGTGCGTAATCCTGTTATTCTAAATCGTGCAAAACCGGTAATCTCACTTTGTTTCCTGGAACATCCTGTGCAATTTAATTCCATTGACGGATTACCCGTAAAAACACTTTTTACAATAATAAGTCCGACAATACGAGTACATCTCCAATTGTTATCGCAGTTGAGCTTTATGCTTCAGAATCCTGGTTTTAAAGATGCCATTCACAACAATGCGGCTCCGGAAATCATTTTTAAAACCCTGGAGAGTGCTGAAATTGTCAGCACATCCTGAACTGACTTTTTTTTTGCAATTCCGGAGCACAAGAAATTATTGTTTATCTCTACTGTATTACCATTTAGTTTTAATGGAATCAATCTTAATAAATACAGAATCAGAAATGTCAATCAGAAAAAAGAAATATTAATTTATCGGATAAAAATTTCCGACCTCTTATTGTTTGATATTCTCTTATTTGAAATTGTTTTGGCATTTCTTTCTGATTAACTCTGATTATTATTATTTCTGAAAGACATCTCTTCGAGCAGGTTGAACTGGTTTATGTCTAATTATTTGGTTTATATCGCTATTATTTTATCAGTATTTAGTGGTATACCATCGTTGCTTTTTCCGCGTGGATCAGTTCCTGCCCAGAGGATAGCTGTAACTTTTATGTGTTTAAGTGGTGTGTTCGGATTAACTGCCGCATTTTGCACATTTTTTACAAATTTTCCAAATGATAAATTACTGAATTTACCATGGCTTGCTATGGGGCCGTGTTACATTGGTGTTGATGCACTCAGTGCTTTTTTTCTTATACCAGTTTTTCTGATGGGCGCCTTGGGCTCAATATATGGATTGGGCTACTGGGCTCAGGACCATCACTCATACAATTCCAGAAAGTTGATTCTTTTCTGGGGACTATTAGTTGCAGGGATGGCACTACTGGTATCCAGTAAACATGCTATGGCATTTCTGCTTGGTTGGGAGTTAATGGCCTTATCCGCTTTTTTCCTGGTGACTACAGAGGATGAACATGGTGAGTGCAGGGAGGCTGGTTGGATATATCTGATTGCTACCCATGTTGGAACACTGGTGTTGTTTGCGCTTTTTTCATTATGGAGATGGTCAACCGGCTCTTATATGTTTATGCCAACAGCCCAGCATTCAATGAGTTTTGCTTTAATGAACGTATTTTTCTTTATGGCATTTATAGGATTTGGGTTGAAGGCTGGGGTTATGCCTTTACATTTTTGGTTGCCGGCTGCACATGCTACAGCTCCAAGTCATGTCTCGGCAATGCTTTCGGGTGTTGTTTTGAAAATGGGGATATATGGACTGTTACGCTGGATCTCCCTTTTTCCTCATCCACCTTACCTATGGGGAACAATTCTTTTAATTGCAGGTTTTGTTAGCGGGCTTCTGGGAGTTATATTTGCAATCGCCCAGCATGATCTTAAACGTCTGCTCGCTTATCATAGTGTGGAAAATATCGGGATCATTCTGATGGGGCTGGGAGTGGCAGTACTGGGGCGTGCTGCTAATAATCCTGTATTGATGGTTCTGGGAATGGCTGGTTGTTTATTACATGTATGGAATCACAGTTTTTTCAAATCACTTCTTTTTTTATGCGCAGGATCTGTTGTTCATTGTGCTCATACCCGCCAGATCGATAAGTTGGGCGGATTGGGTAAAGTGATGCCATGGACAGCGGCCTTTTTCCTTATAGGTTCTGTAGCGATATGCGGTTTGCCTCCGCTAAACGGCTTTATTAGTGAACTATTTGTTTATCTTGGATTGTTCAAAATTATTATCAGCCATCCCAATGGACTGCTTGCTGCAGCCAGTGTAGTTGCTCTTGCCATGATCGGTGCATTGGCTGGTGCCTGTTTTGTGAAAGTTTACGGTGCTGTTTTTCTTGGCAATTCCCGTAATGTTAATTTGGACCAAAAGTGCGAATCTCCTGTTTCGATGAGAATTCCAATGATCGTATTTGCATCGGTTTGCATAATCATCGGTATCTTTCCTTTTTTATTTAACAGCATTCTTATTCAAGCAATATCTGTGTGGAGCAATATTCCGGAAATCAAAACTTTAAGTCTTGGTGAAGTTGCACCACTTTCTGCAATTTCAATTCTTGGAGTAATTTTGATTTCAGGAATTGTTTTTACAGCCATACTTTTTAAATTCCGTAAAAATGAAAAAGCTGAAATTGGTACCTGGGATTGTGGGTATGCAATGCCTTCCAATAAAATGCAATATACGGCATCTTCTTTTGCTGATTCCCTCATTATTATGTTTCAATGGATATTGCATCCACGTGAGCATAAGCCGCATTTGACCGGGTATTTCCCTGAATCAGCAGCTTTCAATAGCCATATAAATGAACTTATACTGGATAGAATGCTTATCCCCTTTAGTAATATTGTCAAACGTTGCAGCGGATGGTTTCATCGGTTTCAACAAGGACTGATACAGCATTACATACTTTATATTTGTATTACATTGTTCCTGTTAATGTGCGCTCAGATTCCGATCAGGGAAATTGTCCACAGCTGGTTCATTCATTGATCGGAATTAAAACAAGGTTCTCAGAATGTTAAGTCTCAAACTGGTTATTGGTGCAATCGCAATCCTTTGCGTAAGTGGTTTTCCGGCCCTGTTGTTCTCTTCTAAGTCTCAATTTGGACAATACATCACAGTGTTTTTATCTGTAGCTGGGTCATTGTTGGGTTTATGCGGTGTGGGGCTTGCTGTTAAAGCGAATAGCCTTGCAGTATTACAGACGAAATGGGCTTTACCATGGGGGCAGTTCTCTGTTGGAATCGATTCTCTGAATCTGGTTTTTCTCATTCTGATATTCGTTATTCCATTGCTTGGCTCCATTTACAGTCTCGAATACTGGAATCAATCAAAGCACCCGGAAAACGGGAAAAAATTAGGGCTTTTTTTCGGATTGCTTGCAGGTACAATGGCGCTGGTTGTAATTGCTAAAGATAGTGTTTTATTTCTGATAGCCTGGGAAATTATGGCTCTGTCAGCTTTCTTCGCTGCAACTGTTGAAGATGAAAATACTAACGTCCGTCAGGCTGGCTGGGTTTATCTGATTGCAACTCATATAGGAACATTGTGCCTGTTCGCAATGTTTGTCCTATGGAATCAATGCACTGGTTCATTTGAACTGGATCCAGTGGGGAAAATATCCTCTAAAGCCGGGAGTGCTCTTTTTGTGCTGGCGTTGATAGGATTTGGCTTTAAAGCCGGTATTATGCCTCTTCATGTCTGGTTACCCGGAGCTCACGCTAATGCCCCAAGTCATGTTTCTGCCTTAATGTCTGGAGTGATGCTGAAGATGGGCATTTATGGGATAATGCGGATGACATTTCTGATGCCGGTGACCAATCTGTGGTGGGGGAGTGTGCTTCTGGTTGTTGGTGTGATCAGCGGGATAGCAGGAATCGCATTTGCAATCGGACAAAATGACATAAAGAGGGTGCTTGCTTACAGCAGTATCGAAAACATTGGTATTATATGTATTGCTCTGGGGCTGGCTCTTCTGGGGCGTTTTCAGGGGCGAGCCGACTGGATATATCTGGGGCTTGGCGGTGCTCTATTGCATGTGTTAAATCATGGATTGTTTAAATCACTTCTGTTTTTTAATGCAGGTGCGGTTATTCATGCAGTACACACCCGTGATATTAACCTGATGGGTGGACTTGCAAAAAAGATGCCTTATACAATGTTATTTTTCTTTTTGGGGGCGATTGCAATCTGTGCGCTTCCTCCTCTGAACGGTTTTATCAGTGAATGGTTCATCTATGCCGGACTGTTCCGGACCATACTCAATGAAACTGGTCAGGTTTTGCCATTTGCTGCGCTGGGTGCAGTTGCACTGGCTATGATCGGACCAATGGCGATTGCTTGTTTTGTCAAACTGGCCGGTGCGGTTTTTCTGGGAAATCCACGCAATGATGCTGATTTGCATGCTAAAGAACCGTCGCATGGTATGCTGATACCTATGTCAATCTTAGCGTTATCATGTCTTGTAATCGGAGTGTTTCCGCTATTTCTGGTTGATGTTCTCAAAAACGCCACAAAGCTATGGGCCGGAATTTCAGAGGTTTCAATATCGGTAGTAAGTTTTGTTCCACTGCAGTTGATAAGTGTTATCGCTGCTGTATTATTTTTCTCGATTCTGCTGATTGTGACCTTGTTCAGGCTTTGGCCTGAACCCAAGAGTACTGTTGGCACATGGGATTGCGGTTATGCTAACCCATCTAATAAAATGCAATATACTGGTTCATCATTCGGAGATTCGCTTGTTAAATTGTTCAGTTTTATTTTATGGCCTGCAAATCAGAAACCCGGTATAACCGGTGTATTTCCTCGCAAGGTCAGTTATAAATCGATTGTAACCGATACGATTCTTGATCGTCTGGTATTTCCTGTTTTTCGTGTTGCTGGTCGTTACCTGCCGATGGTGCGTTTTTTCCAGAGAGGCCAGACTCACGCATATGTATTGTATATTCTGGTAATAATAATTGTGCTTCTTATTTTGGGGATATGATTCATGGTCACAAATGTTATTCATGTATTGCTGTTGTTGCTTATGCCGCCCTTGTTACTGGGTATCATCAATAAGACAAAGGCATGGTTTGGTGGAAGGGTTGGGGCTCCATTTCTTCAGCCCTATTATGATATTTTAAAGCTGTTGCGTAAGGGAATGGTCTTCAGTACTACCACAACGTGGATTTTTCGTATTGGACCGATAGTCACACTGGTTGCACTTCTGATTGCAGGATTGTTAGTCCCTATGGGACGATTCGATGCGCCGGTCTATTTTACAGGTGATTTAATTCTATTCGCATATCTTTTCGGGCTTTCCCGATTTTTCACGACTGCTGCTGCTCTGGATACCGGTTCTTCATTTGAAGGTATGGGGTCTGCCCGTGAGGTTACATTTGCCTGTTTTTCTGAGCCTGCTCTTTTCTTTGCATTTTTAGTATTGGTAAAAATTTCAGGATCTTTGTCCTTAACTCCAATGTTACATGGGCCGGCAAATGGTTTTTCGGTGGCGATAGCAGCCCCTGTGGTTTTAATCGCGATTGGTTTATTTGTAGTAATGCTGGCAGAGAGTTGCAGGATTCCCGTTGATGATCCCAACACACATCTGGAATTGACAATGATACACGAGGTGATGGTTCTTGATCATAGCGGACCTCTTTTTGGTGTAATCTCCTACACTGCAGCCGTTAAATTATTTGTCTTAAGCACAGTTCTGCTGCATATTATAATGCCATTTGAATTTCTGCAGGATTGGGCTAACTGGCTCATTTATATTTTCGGGGTGATGGGAGTTTCAGTTCTTATTGGTATCGTTGAATCGATTATGGCACGCTTGCAAATGAGACATGTGCCGTATCTTTTGATAAGCGCACTTCTTTTCTGTGCTTTTGGTTTTATTCTTTTGATAAGGTGAGGATATGGAAAACATTTTAAATGCATTGCTGGTTATAATCCTTATGCTGAATCTTTTTACTCTTGGTACCAGTAGAATTCAGTCGGTTATTCATACTGTTGCTATACAGGGATTTCTCCTGGGCTTTCTTCCATTGCTTGTTCATGAACATATCAAATTCGCTTCAATAGCTGTTTCTCTTACTGCTATTATACTTAAAGGTTTTGTGATTCCTAAAATGATGTCGCAGGCACTTCGTGATGCGCACATAAAAAGAGAAGTCGAACCTCTGATCGGCATTCTTCCATCAATGATACTGGGAGCGCTGGCTACCATATTTGCGCTGCTTTTTACCAGTCAGATGCCTCTTTCCGGTGATAATGTAAGTAAATTGATCGTCCCATCTTCTATAGCTACTATTCTGATTGGTTTTATTATCCTCACAACACGTTTCAAAGCACTTTCACAGGTTATCGGTTATCTGATTCTTGAAAATGGGATATTCATTTTCGGGATATTATTGATGGAAGCAATGCCAATGGTTATTGAAATGGGGGTATTACTCGACCTATTTGTTGGTATTTTTGTCAGTTGCATTATTATCAGCAAGATCAACCAGTCATTTTCATCTATGGATACCCGAATACTGAGTTCCCTTAAGGAGTAAAACTGTATGGCTTATCTTTTGATATTTTTTCCACTTTTTATAACTGCAATTGCAGCTGTAATTAAGTCAAACCGTTGGAGGCCATTAATGCTGCCTCTTGCTTCGGTTCCACATTTTTTAATGACTATCTACACTCTTATTACCCCGGGAATGGATATTACAAATAGCAGCTTGAAACTTGATCCTCCTGGAAAACTTATTCTCCTGGTGGTCAGTACGCTGTTTCTTTTCTGCTCGTTTTATGCCGTACCATATCTCAGGTATAGAAAAGAACGGAAAAACCGTCTTTTCTGTTCTTGTCTGATAACATTTCTAAGTACAATGAGTCTGGTTACCTGGGCACAGCATCTGGGTATGTTGTGGGTAGCTATAGAGGCGACCACACTGGTAACTGCACCACTGATCTACTTCAACCACACACAATTCAGTATTGAAGCGATGTGGAAGTATCTGCTGGTTGGTTCTGTTGGAATAGCCATGGCTCTTCTGGGTACTTTTTTCTTGGCTTATGCATCGATTCATGTGGGACTAGAGGCTACTTTGAATTATTCAACTCTGATTGAAAATGCACCTCGTCTATCAAAGATATGGTTGCATCTGGCTTTTATTCTTCTTCTGATCGGATATGGGACAAAGATGGGATTGGCACCTATGCATACCTGGAAACCGGATGCTTATGGTGAATCTCCTGGAGTTGTGGGGGCGATCTTTGCCGGCGGAATCACTAGCTGTGCGTTTTTGGCTCTTTTGCGTGTTTACCATATTTGCTATGCAGCTAATGAAGGATCTTATGTGTCCAGACTGCTCATTTTCATGGGTTTACTATCGATGGCCGTAGCTGCACTGTTTATGATCCGTCAAAGAGATCTTAAAAGAATGCTTGCTTACTCCAGTATTGAACATATGGGTATTTTAATAATCGGACTGGGTATCGGAGTTCCAGCTCTTTTTGGAACATTGCTTCATGTAATTACAAATGGATTGACAAAAGGCGTACTGTTCCTTTCTGTGGGCAATATCCACCGGGCATATGGAAGTAAAAATATTGACCACGTACATGGCGCTTTAAGATTGCTGCCACTTTCCGGAACGATGTTTCTGGCTGGATTTCTGGCGATTACCGGTTCTCCGCCTTTTGGACCATTTGTAAGTGAATTTGCCATACTCAACGGGGCTTTTTCAGTTAATAAATACTGGGTTGGTGGTGGCTATTTAGCACTTTTAATGCTTGTTTTTATTGGCATGGGTGCCACAGTTTTATCTGCGATACAGGGTGTTGCACCTGGGGATATCAGTGAAAAACCGAAATTCCGCGACGGCTTAACAACAGGTGCACCGATTTTAGGTCTAATGGTTATAGTGCTGATTTTAGGGATATATATTCCGACTCCTTTACAGGAACTTATCAATGATGCGGTTGTTTTCCTGGGAGGGCAAAGATGAGTGTAAATGAGATGTCAAAAATTCAAACTGATTCTGTGCTTGCCAAATTGAGTAATGGTGGCATGCTCCAATTAGATGAAATACCAGACTTGTCAATAGAAGAATTCGGACAGGCTATTCTTACCAATGTCGCATTTGGGCAGAGAGTATCAGCTCTCTTTGCATCTCCGGTTGAAGGCTCTTCAGCAACTCATTTGTATGTCGTATTGGCAGATGATGAAGATAATGAGCTTTCTGTTGGCAGGGTTGAGATAAAAGGTAATCAATTTCCTTCTTTGACTCAGCACTGTCCGCAGGTGCATATGTTCGAACGTGAAATTGCTGAACAGTATGGATTAAAGCCGGTGGATCATCCCTGGCTTAAACCGGTCCGTTCCCATCGTTCATTCACAAATCGTGACCTCTGGTATGATAAATCAATAAAGGAAATCCTTCCGGCAACAGGTGAATTTTACAGTGTTGATGGTGAACAGATTCATGAAGTGGCTGTTGGACCAGTTCATGCGGGCATTATTGAACCCGGACATTTCCGGTTTCAATGTCATGGTGAAGAGGTCTTTCATCTGGAAATTGCATTGGGATATCAACACAGGGGTATTGAGAAGGCTTTTATGAGTGGTCCTGCTGCTCGTATTTTGCATTATGCAGAAAATATCGCTGGAGACAGCGCTATTGCTCATGGATCTACTTATTGTCAGAATATCGAAGCACTGTGTGGCATCCAGAACATCTCCCCGCGTGCACTGGCTATTAGAGGGATAGCCCTCGAACTAGAAAGATTGGCAAACCATGTAGGTGATCTGGGAGCTTTAGCTATGGATATTGGATTTTTGCCAACTTCAAGCTATTGCGGCCGTATTCGTGGTGATTTTCTCAATATGACAGCAGTCATTTGTGGCAATAGATTTGGTCGTGGGCTTGTCCGGCCCGGAGGTGTCAGATTTGACATTGAAAAATCCAGAGTTGATGATCTATTGAAAAGATTGAAAGCTGCAGAACGTGATGTAAACGTGGCCATAAATTTATTGTGGGATACTCAGTCAGTTCTAGCCCGTTTTGAAAAAACCGGAGCGTTGACTGCTAAGAATGTCATTGATCTTGGTCTGGTAGGACCAGCAGCCAGAGCTGCTGGTGTAATAAGAGATGTACGCCAGGACCATTCCTCTGGCATTTATTGTTTTGCACATATTCCGGTTTCAAACTGTAATACAGGTGATGTTTTTGCCAGAGCATATGTCCGCTGGCTCGAAATTCAGCAATCACTGAAATTTGTAATTGAACAGGTACGGGCACTTCCTAATGGTAGTATTTGTGTTCCATATGGAGATCTGACTCCAAACAGCATTGCCATCTCTTTGAATGAGGGATGGCGCGGGGAAGTCTGCCATGTTGCTTTAACCAATGAATCTGGTAGATTTATCCGTTACAAAGTCGTGGACCCATCATTTCATAACTGGATGGGGTTAGCTATGGCTTTGCGCGATCAGCAAATATCTGATTTCCCTATTTGTAATAAAAGTTTTAATTTATCATATTGCGGTCATGATCTCTAATAAGAATCCGATGAGTCTTTTGCGTTTAATGGTAAAGTGAACAATAAATTAAAAGATGATTTTGATAGTTCACAGATAGTTAAGAATTCATAAGGAATAATTATGCTAAAAGTAGTAATGGCTAGATTGCAGCAAAAGCATAGAACTATAAAGTATCCCGACGCCCCCCCACCAGCGGTACCGGACCGTTTCAGGGGACGTCCAATGATCGATTCTGCCAAATGCACTGTTAATTGTAAAAAATGTGCTGAAAACTGTCCTACAGGGGCAATTCAGTGTGAAAAAAATAAAACAATCGATCTGGGGAAGTGTTTGTTTTGTACAGATTGCGCGGACTCCTGCCCAAATAATGCAATCAGCCATTCAAATGATTACAGGCTATCTGTAAGTAAACGTCAGAACCTTGTCGTTTCTGCAGATCAAAAGGATATTGTACTTGCTGCAGAATTGAATAAAAAAATCAAAAAAATGTTCGGACGTTCATTAAAATTGCGACAGGTGAGTGCTGGGGGCTGTAATGCCTGTGAAGCAGACGTAAATGTTTTGAATACTGTTGGCTGGGACCTTGGCCGTTTCGGAATACAATTTGTGGCATCGCCACGCCATGCGGATGGTGTTTTGGTAACTGGTCCTGTATCAAAAAATATGAAACTTGCGCTTATGAAAACATATGATGCTACTCCAGCCCCAAAAATCGTTATTGCAGTTGGTTCTTGCGCCGTATCTGGAGGGACCTTCTCTGGCCACGACGAGGTATGTGATGGAGTTAGTGACCTATTACCTGTTGATCTGTTTATCCCTGGGTGTCCACCACATCCATTGACCATTCTTAATGGATTGCTTCAGTTGATTGGAAAAATCTGAAATCTGAAGAAATGAGTGCAGCAATCATTCAAACACTCTGCACTCTACATTCTACATTTATCACTCCTCACTCCTGTTTGACTCCAAATGGTTCCTGATCTATATTATCAGCTTGTACTATCAGAGCATTCTTTGATTCGATAGTATTCATTGTAAATATTTCCCCGTTTAACTTAGATTCAAATTCATTAGGAAATACATTCATTTTTTTAACGGAAAATTACTTTTATGGCAAAACCATTACGTTATTCGGATGCAGGAGTTGATGTGTCTGTCTGGAATAAAACCAAAGTCCGTATCGGAGAGCTGGTAAGTTCGACCTACAACAGTTCGGTTGTTGGAAAATTTGGCCAGTTTGGGGGCATGTTTGATATCAGTGGTTTAGCTTCAATGAAGCACCCGGTTTTAGTTTCATCGACCGACAGTGTTGGTACCAAGGTGATGGTTGCTTTTGAATCAGGGATTCACGATACTGTTGGTCAGGATATAGTAAATCATTGTATCGATGATATTCTTGTATTAGGTGCAAAACCGCTGTTTTTTCTTGATTATATAGGAATACACAAACTGGTTCCCCAGATTGCGGAACAGATTCTGATAGGGCTTAGCACTGCCTGCAAAGCATCAGGTTGTGTTCTGATTGGCGGTGAAACTGCAGAAATGCCTGATTTGTACAAAAAGGGTGAATTTGACCTGGTTGGTTGTATTGTCGGGGTTGTGGATAAGGAAAAAATTGTTGATGGAAGCACCATCGTTCCGGGTGATGTTCTGATAGGATTACGTTCCAACGGGTTGCATACCAATGGTTACAGTCTGGCCCGAAAAATCGTTAAAGAGGTAGCCGGGAAAAGTTACAGTGATATTTTTGAGCCTACAGGTAAATCTTTTGCAAAGGAACTTCTTCGTCCACACAGGGCATACAGTCCAGTGCTTAACCTGATGGATAAAGGCCTTATTAAAGGGTGTGCGCATCTGACTGGTGGTGGTTTTCAGGATAATATCGATAGAATTCTGCCAGAAAACTGTAACGCTGTGATAACTACCAAAGCCTGGACACCAGACCCGATTTTTAGTTGGCTTCAGAAGGCCGGAAATGTAGAAGATGAAGAGATGTATCACACTTTCAACATGAGCATCGGACTTGTGTTGGCCGTGAAGCCTGAGGATGTCAATGCTGTTATTTCATCCAAAGAGGTTGAAACCTTTGAGCCAGTAGTGATCGGTACTGTCTCTAATGGTGCTGGCAAAGTTGTGCTGGAGTTTTAATTATGAAAAAGTTGTACCTCTACAATACTGCCAGTCGCTCCAAAGAGCTCTTTGAGCCGGTTAATGATCCTGTTGGCATGTACTGTTGTGGTCCAACTGTTTATAATTATGCACATATTGGTAATTTAAGAACCTATATCTTTGAGGATGTTCTAAAAAGAACTCTTCTTGCTCTTGGATACAGGGTAAAACATGTTATGAACATTACCGATGTTGGTCACCTGACATCAGATGAAGACACCGGTGAAGATAAAATGGAGAAAGGGGCTCTCAGAGAAGGAAAAAGTGTCTGGGATATTGCCTCAATTTTTACCAAAAAATTCAAGGAAAACATTGCAGATCTTAATATTCTTGATCCTGATATCTGGTCTAAGGCTACTGACCATATTCCACAGATGATTCAGATGGTACAGGAACTTGAGAAACGCGGATTTACATATCGCACTTCCGACGGTATCTATTTTGATACTACCTCTTTCCCATCATATTGCGATTTCGCCCGTCTTGATCCTCAAAGCCTTCGTGCCGGTGAACGAGTTGAAATGGGTGAGAAACGATCTGTAACCGATTTCGCACTCTGGAAATTCTCTCCCACCGACAGCAAACGTCAGATGGAATGGGATAGTCCCTGGGGGGTAGGTTTTCCGGGTTGGCATATCGAATGCAGTGCCATGTCTCTGGCTTATCTGCCACAACCCTTAGATATTCACTGTGGTGGTTCGGATCATATCCGTGTGCACCATTCCAATGAAATTGCCCAATCAGAAGCGGCAACAGGAAAGAAATTCGTAAAATATTGGCTGCACGGGGAATTTCTGGTACTTGATAAAGGAAAAATGGCTAAATCAGGTGGTAACTTTGTCACACTGGATTCTATTAAAGATGCCAGGATTTCTCCATTGGCTTACCGGTTGTTCTGTTTTACTGCTCATTACCGTTCACCTCTGACTTTCAGTTGGGAAGGGCTTGAGGCTTCTGCACACAGTCTTTCCAATTTGTATCAAACTATATCTTCGATACCTCCAGAAAATAAACCTGTACAGCCTCAGGATATAGACAGTGTTCTGGGTGATTTTTTCGAGGCGGTCTGTGATGATCTGAACATGCCCAGGGCTATTGCTGCATTCTGGAGTATTTTAAAGAATTCCCAAATCGATGCATCGGTAAAACTGGAATGCGTAAAGAGAGTAGATCAGATTCTGGCTTTAAATCTTACTATTATCCCAAGACAGAATGCTGTTGATCTTAAACTTGCTTCAGGTATTTCTGATGAAGAACTGGGTATTCCTGATGGCTATCCGGCAGATCTTGTACAGAAGATAAGGGATCGTTTAAAGGCTCGTGCTAACCGAGATTTCAAAACTGCAGATATGATTCGTAATAGTCTTGCTAAGGAAGGTGTTACCATCAAGGATTTATCTGATGGGGGTACCGAATGCAGCAGTAGTAAAACCTCCGGGAAAATTGTTATTAAACTCTGAGGATAACATCCTTAATACTACTCTGTAAAGAATTGCCCTTGGTTATTTTTTTCTGACACAGAGTTATTTGAAGCTCCGTTGGGACACTTCTCCGGTTTGTGTTCTCCAGATCCAGACAAAATTGCTTCTAACCCAATAATCTTTTTTCTTTTAAAATATACCGTTCTTCCCTTTTGCACCAGCCTCAAAAATCTGTAATTTGTGTCAGGTTCAAGATACACTTTGCAAATGGTTCGATATTTAGAAAATCTGGATTTTTAAACTTTTTTCGGGAATATTCATGAAATATCATAAATTGATATATTTTGGCTGGAAGCAACTTTAATAAAAAATGCATGCATTAAACTATGACAAATAAATATATTGTTTCGAATAAGACCGGACTGTCGGGGAGCCTGTTCCGGGTAATTAACCGGTTTTTTTTATGGGAGGAGTAGAATGAAGAATGCTTTTCGAAAGGTAGTTAATGTATCATTGCTGGCCTTAATGACAGGATTATTATCCACATCATGGGGTACTCTTACACAGTCATTCAAAGATGCTACTGATAAAGCAATCGATTCATTACGCAGGAGTGAATGCGAAATCTCGTTTAAACTCAATGACAACCAAGTGGAAGATACTGGTTTTTCGGTTTCTGCTAAACTGATTCAACACCATTTCGGTTTTGGTGCTTCGGTCTGTTGGGATTCTGGTTTCGTAAAAATAGGAAAAGATAAATATGGCGCGGCAGTAAAGGAATATTTCGAGTGGTGTACTCCTGAAAATGAGCTGAAATGGTATTACAATGACACCACAGGTGGAACTCCTTGTGCTCCAGGAGATTACAGAGATGGTGATTCGATCGTACAATGGTGTCTTTCTAACGGGCTGAAGGTTCGAGGTCATAATCTTTTCTGGAATGAACGGGTGGAGTTTCAGGCATATTGTGCCAGACCATATGGCCCTTACCATGCGACTGACTCATCAAAAGAAATCAAAGCACTTACTTCTGATGAAAGTGATGCATTCATAGGTGAGATGGTTACTCGTATAACTGATATGGTGACTCTGTTTAAAGGTAAAGTAAGTCACTGGGATGCTGTAAACGAAATTGTCCATTTCACTACAGATAACGATGGGGCTCGTGTAGTGAAGACTCCAGGTCTGCTGGCTACCTGGACTGGTAAGACCAAAAACAGTGGTGCAGAGGTCTTTAACTGGATACTTGAAATGGCTGATAGCATCGATCCCGCAGTCAAGTTGTGTGTCAACGAATATAACGTTATCGAAAGAGGGCACGATGAAAATGCTTATATCGATATGATAAAAGCCATAAACAATAATGCTAAAAATGCCAAAGTCGATATTATAGGTCTTGAAGGGCATTTTGGAGACCTTGTCTCACGTGAAGCCAACGGAAGCTATCCGGGATATGAGAGTCTTATCAATAAAATTGCTCAAGGGGTTAATCTTGATCAGGATACCTCAATGAAATTCTGGTTTACCGAAATTGACTGGAACCAGTCTGGCAATACCGCAGATCTGATGGAAGAGCTCATGCGTTTCTCCTATAGTCGTAAAGATTTCGGTGGATTGTTACTGTGGATATGGTGGCAGGGTCGGCTCTGGAGAGATGACCTTAAAAGCTTTTTGGTTGATAATGATTTAAAACCCACCGAAACAGGAAACCGGTGGAAAAAACTTAAAGACACCCTCTGGACTACCGACACTATGGTTAAAGCAGATGATGCTGGAAAGTGCAAATTCAAGGGATTTCAGGGTACCTACCTGGTAACGACCAAAAAAGGTTCTGCTTCACAGATCGATACCATTGAAGTACTACCTGGTGGTGTTTCCAAAAAGACCATAACTCTTGATCCTTCCAAATTTTCTTCGGTTGGTGTTAGACATCAGAAAAATCGTTTTGCTCCAATGGTTCAGATTAATGGCAAGATTATGAGTCTGCAAGAATTTAATGGTGCTCCTGTTCAGCTTTCAATCTATTCGCTTTCAGGAAAACTGATTTCGCGTATTCCTATCAACACCGATTCTCGTACTGTTCAGACAATAGCTACACCGGCCGGCTGTCATATCTATCGTTTTGAAGCAGCAAACAAGGTGATTCTATCTGAAATTAGTGTTCAGTTGACCAGATAGAGGCAGAATCGTTTTAAAAAATGAAAAGGGTGCTCAAAAGCCCCTTTTCTGACATCTGCAACCTAATCATAAATTTCTACTTTACAATTTGTTAAATAGTGTTCGAAGTGAACACTTATTAAACTTATAAAACTTATCCTCTTGCCCAAAGTATGGAAAACCTACCGGAAAGCAAATTCGGTGAGATTGTCAATAGTTGAGGAAAAACACAAAGCTCAGGAAATCGAGCTGCTTGACCTGTTCGATTTCCTGTATTGGAATTGATGTCGCAATATCTGTCGATGGGAAAACAATTTGATCAGGCAGAGACCTGCTCTTCCTGTTCAACTTCACAATATTTTTTTTGGAAACATGTGTCACAGGCTCCATCGCAACCGGTAAACGTTGTATAACAACCTTTATAACTTTTTTCAATGATCTTTTCTTTTGGTATAATTTCACATGTAAGATAATTGTAGATCAATTTGTCCGGAGTTTCTTCACAAAATGATATGTCAATATTGTGAGCTAAGAGGATCTCTATGATTTCATCGAGTTTTTTGGATAGTTGTTCCTCAGACATGGATTGTGCCGGTGGAAACTGGTATCCTTTTGGGAATAATGACTGAATCAAAATGAGAGGACCATTCTCAGAAGCGAAATCAAATTCTTCAATCATAGATATATTGTTTTGATTGGTGTTAAAGCCAGAACTGCCATTTTGATTTTTTAATTTCGAGCTTGAATTTGAAGCTTGTCTGTTTTTTTTTCCCATAAATAGTCCTTCAGGTTATAATTGGTGTTGATAGATGTAGTGAATAGATTGAAACAGAAAGATTGATGGATCAAATACCATTCCAAATATTAACTAAGAAAAAATCACTGAATGTGACCTGTATAATCCGGTTAAGAATTGTAGATACAGAAAACAAGAAGTATAGAATAGTATTTAGTCTAACTGATAATAAGTTTGGTAGTAGTTCATTTTTTTTACTGAATTTCTTTCCTCTTATCTTCTCTTTATCTATTTTATAAGATTGTGTTTAAGGCATAATCACTTGAATCATTTCAGGTT
>DATAMG010000129.1:0-35072 GCA_036260705.1 Chitinispirillaceae bacterium
ATGGTCGACATGGGCAATAATTGCAATATTTCTAATTTTGTGCTTGTTTAAACTCATTTTCTTAACTTCTTCAATCCCGAGCCCTCTTTTTAAAGACGACCCGGTACAATTACAGGTTATTTCAGGAGTGGATAAATTACATTCTGCGAACGAATTAAAAAACAATACGCTAAAAACTCATGCAAATTGTTAATTTACGACTACTTACATCGGATTTACATTAACAGATACAGTATTTTAGCTGAAATAGAAGAATACGGAAACGATGTTCCATTTCAAGTATTAGGGTTTTTATATATTTTTAAATTGATCGGTAAGCTATCCAAAAATATTATGAAAAAATGCACGAATTTTGTATTCAGAATTTGCACATTCAAGCATTAAGGATTTGTGATGAAAAAAGTTATAGATAATGTTGAACTATTTCTCTCTCATCCCTTAGTAAGCCAGGTTCAGTGGATCGGTCAAAGCGAACCCTTGCGCCAACTCCATGCCTGCTGGCTTGTTATAGATAAAGAAGACCTTCCTTTAACTCCCCGAATAATTGGACACCCTGGAATCGGGAAGACAACTTTGGCTATAGCAGCAGCCCGCGAGCGTAACCAGGAAGTTTATATTATGCAATGCACAAGTGATACAAGACCCGAAGATCTCCTGGTCACTCCGGTTCTTTCTGAACATGGTAAAATAACCTATCACGCCAGCCCACTTCTTTCAGCGGCAATTACCGGTGGGATTGTCATTCTGGATGAAGGAAACCGTATGTCCGAAAAGTCATGGGCATCACTTGCCGGACTCTTTGATAATCGAAGAACTGTTGAATCCATTATTGCCGGTATTACAATTACTGCCCACAAAGAATTCAGAGCTGCAGTCACCATGAATGAAGACTCCTCAACATTTGAAATTCCAGATTATATCATGTCACGACTCCAGCCTGGAATACAGATACCATTCCCCAATCGTGCTGATGAGCTTAAAATTCTGCAATATAATCTGCCATTTTCAGATGAAGAGCTGCTGCAAATGTGTGTTGATTTCCTGCAAAAAGCTCACAGTCTGGATCTTCCCTACTCGGTTCGCGATGGAATAAGTGCTCTGAGATATTCATTGAAATTAAAAAAATCAGACGATAAAGCCAATACTGAGCAACTTTTTAGAAATGCTATAGTTCAAATTCTGGGAGAGGATGCACTTGACATGGAAAACCTAGCCGCCAAAAGAAAACTCTCCGGAGAGCATTTACCGGCAATGAATCTGGGAGATTTCTTTTTCTCGGATAATGATGCTCTTAATCCCGATAGCGATGAGGATGAATAATCAGTGAATCTGACTTCAGAAATAACCATTATTCCATATCTGCATGGCAGCATTTTTTTTGCCAGATATGTCAGATCACTTTTTTTAAAACAGCACTATGACTGTGTTGCCGTTGACATTCCGTCAGTATTCCAGGAACATTTAAAAGATGCCATTGACAAGCTGCCGTTTATCAGTGCTATAGCAGCAAAGACCATTTCTGATTCCTGCTTTTATTTTCCGGTGGATCCCTGCGATGCTGCAATAGAAGCAGTCAGGCAATCTTTACAAAATTACAAACCGTACTTCTGCATAGGATCTCCACATATTAAGGCTCCAGGCGCTCTGCCTGCTTTGCCCGATCCATATGCTGGCACCAGGCTTGGTTTTGACCTTTACAGTTCCTTGTGCCTTAAAGCAATTGGAAATCCTGAGAATGGATCAATCGCTGATTTGGATGGCCAGTTTATTGCCAGTCAGATTCACGAACTCAGGACCAGATTCAAAAAAATTCTAATTTTAGTTCATTTCAGAACTTTTGTTCGTACGGTTTCCCACTTCTTTAAGGAAAAAACCTGCAATCTGAAATTTGATTTTCAGGAAAACTGCATAATCTCTTCGGGATTAGTAAATCCAGACCACCTGTATTTTGCATTGGGAGAGCTGCCTTTTATTACCGGTAAATATGAAAAAGAACGTCATGACATTTTCGCCGAGCCATTCAACGAAATCGAAACTATAAAAGATCTGTTTCGGGAAACCAGAGATGATTATTTTGACCAGAAAGAAAATATCATCTCTCTTTCACCAGTGCGCCTCCAGGCTGCACTTACATTTCTACGTAACATAACTGTTATGTCAGAACGGCTCATGCCTTCATTATTAGATATTGTAGAATCTGCCAAAGGTGTTGGTGGAAACGCATTTGCCATTAGAATTCTAAAAAGCGCACGTTTTTATCCTTATATTTCAGTTGAAAATAACTCCAAAGCAATTGGAATAGGGATTGACCAGATCAATGTACCAGAATGGGGAATCCTTAATGCTATAAACCTTTTCCGTGATTTTGAATTCCAATGGCGAACAATTTCCATAAAGCCAGATCCTTCATTCGAGCGCAGAAATAAATACCGCTTTACATGGAATCCTTATGGTATGTGTTCACATATTCCGGAAGATGTGCGCATCGAACGCTTTAATGCCTATATCAGACAAAAAACGATCAGAATACTGGTAGAGGATTTTATTAGAAATGAAAAGTTCAGTTCATCTATTAAAGATGGCATCGATATCAGAGAAACACTCAGAAACTGGCACACCGGAGATATCTATGTCAAAGAAATTCCTCCTTCAAAAGGTAAAATTGACACGGTCGTTATAGTCTTTGACGATTGTAATGATGAAAAATATTCCCATTGCACCACCTGGTATGCAGAACACCAGCAGGAGTCAACATTGAGCTTTTATGCCACCGATCCATTTGAAAATTTGATCGGCCCCGGAATCGCAGAATGCAATTATGGTGGATTGGCATTATTGTATCCGCCAAGACACATACCTAACATTTTTGAATTATCCAGAAATATGGAACTTCCTAATCTTGCTACAAAGCTTACTCTTGGTGCCCTGCTGTTCAGCAATGAACATGTTGTGGCTTATATAGCACAGAAAAAGCCTGGTGCATTTCTTAGAAATCAGGCATCCAAATATAAAAAGCACCTTTTGTGGATACCCCTTAACACATTTTCCAATGAAACTCTGCGACGTTTACGAAAATTTCACATACTCAATGGGAAAACAGTGCGAAGCTGGGCTGGAAGGTTTATCGGTGACTAATGAAACAGAATTTAAAATCACTCACGATCTGTCTTTTTTTCACCTTCTCTGCATTTTGCTCTCAGGATTTTTCAGAAGAAGATACCGCCGGTATTTTCTATTCAGAACTGGAAAAATCAATTCTTAAAGAATACCAGCTCTGTATCGGCGACTCCCTGCCCACCCGAAAAGCACTTATCATGTGGAAATCAGATATCAACTATCTGACCGAATCCCCGGATTACCCTGCATTACTGAAAAAATTTGCAGAAGAAACCGGTATCCACCCTTCAGACGCTCTTCCCTGTGAAATTATAAACTGGTCCAATCAACAACGTCGCGATAAAAATGAAACCGCATCACTACTTGAACAGAGCAAAAAAAGTATTCTATCCAGACGGGCAGATTCAATTTATTTAAAAAATGAACTGACAAAAAATCCAGCTAAACCTTATGATTTCCAGACAATTCCATTCGGAATAACCAAAAAGGGTTTTCTGCTGTTAGCCAGGCAGTTGAAAATGAATTTATCCGATAAAGACAACTACATCATAGTTGATTCAACGATGATAGGATCGGTAATAATGAAAGGTGCATTTTATTTCAATAAAAATGGATTATTTACTCAATATGAACTGGAAAGCGATGCAGCATCTTTGGATTCTTTAGACAGCTGGATCAGAGCTCAGGCAGATTCTGTTGGCTTATTTATGCAACAAAAAATTGGAAAAGACCCTAACCATGCCTATCGGGTCGGAAGATTTGAAATAACACAGGGTAGACTTGCAATCCTGAAATTCTGGAATTTGCCTGATGCCAAAATATTTACAGGTTTGGCAACCAACAACTATAGATACTATGCCAAATTAATCGTCAGCTCAAAAAGAAAATCAGATGAGGTGCCAGAAGATACTATTCACTAAGTACAAAGATATTACCAATAAGGTTATATCAACAATAATCCTTCCAATTATGGAGGTAATTTCTTCTGAAACTGAGCCCTTATTTTTTTGGGGAGTTTTATAAACCAATGAATCCATATTTATCTCAATATTCCTGTAAACGATCTCAAAATTAAAACACATCTGATTATATCATAATGGCAGACCAATACAATGAAAACGACCGGATGATTATACACAGATTTTCATGGTGTGATATATTAATTATTATATCACTGCTTTGTGGAATTTTTTTAACTTTTCCTGCACTCAGAACACTTTCACCCGGAACAGTGCAGATTTTTAAAGACAATCAGATTATTGCAGAATACCCGATAAATCAAAATCGGGTTTTCGATGTTCAGGGTAAAAAAGGCATAATGGAGGTAAGAATCCAAGATAACATGGTTTCTGTTATCAGTTCCACTTGCCCCCATCAGATTTGTGCGCGTCAAGGCAAAATCAGTAAACCTTATAATCAGATTGTATGCATTCCCAACCACGTTTTAATTACCATATCCACTAAAAAGGATGAAATGCTGGATGCAGTCTCACGATAAACAAGAAATAAATCATATCTCATATAAAACTGTTTGGCTGCTTTTGGCAATCGCAATAAATGCACTGGAGCTCTTTTTGCCCCGAATACCATTTCTTCCATGGCTCAAGCCTGGTCTGGCAAACTGCATAACTATTGTTTGGATAATCCGTTATGGTGCTAAGGATGCCATTCTTTTTACCCTGTTACGATCCTGGATTTCTGGTTTTTATTTCGGATTTTCTTTTGTGACTTTAACGCTTTCGCTCTCAGGAGGCATAATTGCCACTGCAGCTATGGGATTGGCATGGAACATTCTGGGAAAAAATGGTTTTCTTGGTACAATCGGCCTGAGTATTATCGGTGCATTTTTCCACAATGCAGCCCAACTGATTGCTGTCTATTTTCTATTAACTCATAATGCTTCAATATTCTATCAGCTACCATTTATGGGAGCTGCCTCAATGATTTTTGGAACCTTTGCAGGTCTGATCGTACCACAAATCTGGAACATTCTGAACCGCATGGAATTACCTGAAATCGATCTTAAAAACACTACCGTCAGACGTCCGGTAACTGCAATGAATACAATCATGTGTTGTGCAGTTCTTCTATTCTGCTTCTCTCTGTTCAGTATAACCGATATCGTAATAATATCCATAATTGCTGTAAGTTTTACTTTAGTTATAGCGGGTATTCGCCATTCCTGGATTGTAATGACTCATCCATTGAAATTCTGGCCTCTTTTTATATTTATGCTCTCAATGAATCTGTTTTTTTCTTATGGAACCAGAATTCCTTATGCTTACTTTGTGACTTATGAGGGTTTACATCTGACGGTTCTTCAGGTAATAAGGGTCTGGATATGGCTGGAAGCCAGTATTATGCTGACTCAATTGCGGTTTCACGAAACTTTTTTCTCGATCTTACGAATAGTTTTCCGCAATCAGCAAACCACACTTGTCGCGGGTGTCCTTTCTTTGGAATATTTCCCGGAGCTACTAAGGTTTGCCAAAAGCAAGGCAAGCATTTCCGGTTTGAATATTTTTAAATCACCCTCGATTGCCATACGTGAGTACCTGAAGCGGATGCAGATTTTTATATGCAGTAAATGGGAAATTGGAATCTGATGTTATGTTCAGTTAATTTTTGAAAGCGGATTTGCCTTTATTATATGCATAAACAGAACATGGCTACCGACATTTCAACTTTTAGCCTGCCTCAAAAGAAGTATCAGCATTAAACCTAAATTCCGCAGTTGAGGTGGATGCAGAAGCGTATGATATTGAGATGATAAGCCTTGAACGCGGTGCAGGCCTTATCGACAGGGTGATAAGGTCAAACCGCGTGAATGGCTTAGGGCTCAATAGCTTACGCGTATGCGCCGCATTCAACTGCGGATTTTAGGTTAAAGATAGAAATTTAATGCGCAATCATCACCCTTGAATTGCTCATTACACCATCAGCACAAAACATACAGTGATAATTCCCACTGGCCAGGTTAAATCTGCTAAATGGTATCGCATGACTTCCACTCCCCTGATTAGTAACATACTCCGTGCACTTTCTGCCAGTAAAATCAAAAAAGGAAATGGAAACTACAGCAGGATGATGCAGTGTATACCATAACGACTTGTTATCACTTGTAATGTTATAAGGTTCAGACCCATATCTGTATTCACTTACATTTCTTTGAACAGCTACTTTTGGAATTACCTCCATATCTGCCCATACAGGATTACGGTTTGAGGCACTATATGCCGGATTTCCTGCATTCTTGACATTCCATCTGTACAACGGACGGTACATTATATGGTTTATACCCTGTTTAGCAGAAGTGTCTAAAATCTCTCCATTTTGACCCTTAACATAATTATAACCTGCAGTTTCAAAGAGTTTCATGGAACTTTCAGTTGGTTTCGCATTGAAATCTGCCATTATTATAACTGGATCATCGGTATCAGCACTATCGATCCATTTAATTATTTTTTTAATCTGTTCGGTACGATAAGAAGGATCTTCATGAGCCAGATGGGTAACAATCACCCGCACCTCCTCTGTACCCATGTTAATATCAATCTGGAGTACCGCCCGATCCTGCTCTGAAGTGGTATGTTCCATCCACAACCTCCTAACTGATAGAGGAGTCTCTTTGCTTAAAAATCCGACGCCATATGAACCGCCACTATTCTCATAGTTCTTAATTGCCGGTGCGTAAGTGGTCTTCATTGCACTTTGCTCACCCAGCCATTTTAATACGTCTGTAGAATTTCTCGAGTTACAGCTATCCAGCTTTTGCAATCCGGCGATATCCGGTTTAATCTCATTTATGACATCTGCAATATCTTTGTAAGATCCCGATGAGTGTTTCTCTGCATTGATGTTATAAGTCATCACCCGAATTTTGTTAGTATATTGGGCGCCAGTTAAAACACACAACATTAAAACATTACAAATAATAACATGAATTTTTGTACACATATATCCTACTTCATTTTCTAAAATTTTGATAAAGCTACAACTGCAACATCTCGACTCTGCTTGCATATAAAACCAGATTTAAATAATATGTTGAGAATGGATATAAGAAGGTTCAGATAACTGTTATAAATAATAACGGAATCGGGGGATTTTTTGGTGATGAATTCCTCCGATTTAGGAATTATTTATAACAGTTTATTAAAAACAAAAAAACTGTTGCACAGGACATCAAACTTATTTATTTTATAGATCCTACCTTTGCAAGTCCCTCTTGCAACAATTTGGGTGAAGCGGAAGCGCCGGGTTTTTTGCCCGGCGATTCTTTTTTATACACGAATTTCAACATTTTATAACCATATACAAACTATGCCAGAAAATTTTTTCTCATTTAGTTCGCAATCCTGCAAAACTATCCAAGCAACTTTTTTTGCTTTTCAGCAGTTTGTATTTTCTCGATCATGATCACTTTAGAAAACATCTCTAAGCAATACGGTAGCACCGTTTTACTGGAATCGGTTACAGCATCATTCAATGAAATCCACCGTACCGGGTTAATAGGCGTTAATGGCTCGGGAAAAACTACCCTTTTAAGAATGTTGGGAGGAGAAGAGTTCCCTGACAGCGGATCAATCAGCAAACCATCCGATCTGCGAATCGGCTACCTTCCCCAGGAAGTGGAGATTCTCGACAATAAAACACCTCTTGAAATAGTGCTCCAATCATTTGCACATATTTTGAACTTTGAAGAACAGCTTCAGAACCTGACTGCAGAGAGTTTAACTTTAAAAGATACGTTAAAAAAAATTGATTCTCTATGCAATGAAATGGAATTTCATGATGGCTATTCCTTAACAGCCAGAGCACAAATAATCCTGGGAGGTCTTGGCATTCCCAAAGGAAACTGGTCAAAGCCAATTCAACTGCTCTCTGGTGGATACCGAATGAGGACGGTTTTAGGAAAATTGCTGCTTGAAGCACCAGATTTTTTACTACTGGATGAACCTACCAACCACCTGGATATGGATTCTCTTGTCTGGCTTGAAAAGTTCCTGGAAAAGCAGAAATGTGGAATGTTAATAGTAAGCCATGACCGTGATTTTCTTAACCGGATCACTACCAATATTGCTGATATAAGTAATCACAAAATTACCATGTATCAGGGCAACTATGATGCCTATATAAGAATCCGCGAAGAAACCGAAATTGCACAACAGAACAGAGCCCGTAATCTGGAAGCAAAAATCTCTCAGACCGAAAGGTTTGTGGAAAGGTTTAAAGCTAAAGCCACAAAAGCTACTCAGGCTCAGTCCCGAATGAAACTTCTGGAGAAACTCCGATCAGACATGCCAGAGGTCCATCAATCCGAGAAAACAATCCATTTCTCATTTCCTGAACCAAAACAATCAGGCAATATACCTCTGCAGTTTACCGGAGTAAGCGCCGGTTATGGTGCGGCGCCGGTTTTTTCCAATTTAACCTTATCTGTTAACAGAGGTGAAAAAATCGCCATAGTCGGCCCTAATGGATCAGGAAAATCCACACTTTTAAAACTTGCTTCAGGCCTGATACAACCAATCAACGGTTCCGTTAATTATGGCACAAACGTCAGTATAAGGTATTTCGGGCAGCATCAGCTTGAACAACTTGACCCTAATAAAAATCTTTACGAAACAATAATTCAGGATTCTGTAAATACCGAGAAAACTTTCATTCGTAATATTCTGGGAGCCTTTCTATTCAGTGGAGATTCAGTTGACAAATCAGTCAAAGTGCTCTCTGGCGGAGAAAAAGCACGGCTGGTTCTTGCTTCTATTCTTGCCAGTCCAGGAAACGTACTCTTACTTGATGAACCCACAAACCATCTTGATATCAAATCAGTGGAAATGCTTGCTGAAGCCATGAAAAAATTCAGCGGAACAATTTTATTCGTTTCCCACGATGAGTTCTTCATCTCCACAATAGCCACCAGAATACTGGAGATAAGACCAGGTATGATCCGTGACTTTCCGGGCACACTCTCGGATTACCGGTCATATCTGGAAATGCTTTTCCCGGAGGACAACATAGAACAGACTAACTCCCGAAAAGATGTATCTGTTTGCAAAAATGAGATGGAAAATAAAGAGCAACGAATTAAAGATCGTGAGCAACGCAAAAAACTCAGTCGTGCAATAGACAAGCTTGAGCGGGAGATCTCATCGAAAGAAGAGTGTCTGGATGCACTGAGGACAACACTGAATGATCCCTCCAATGCCTTAAACCATGAATTTCTTTTTAAAACTTCACAACAAATAGACTCTGCTCAGGCAGATCTGAACCGGCTTATAAAGGAGTGGGAAGAAAAACAGCTTGATCTGGAGTCGATTGCAGATTAAAAATACATTCTACTAAAAATTTGCAGGCTTCTGTTTGAGGTTGTAAGTAAGTATATTTCAATACATTTTTTTTACTCATCCAATATACCTGTGGATGATGATTTGTTTTGAAAGGGTTGTAAGAATGGCAAAATTTAGAGGAAAGGCCCTTATACCATGGCCCTTCATGAAGCAGTACCTGATTCCTGGTCTATTCCAGCATTTCGATTCATGGCATATGATCCCTCAGCAGTTTCGAAAATATCTGGGTTCCAATGACCCAGAAAAAGACAAACCTGTTGGACAGATCTCTTTGCGGGTTAATGAAGTGTGCAATCTTCGATGCGGATCCTGTGGCCAGTGGGGAGAAAATGGTCATCTTCGTATGAAACTGGAACGTGGAGAAAGGCTTGAACAGCTTGATTTCGATGTAGTAAAAAGAATCGTTTTCGAAACACGCCATGACCATCCATTCTATTACATATGGGGTGGTGAACCAACCATGTGGAAGCCATTGCTGCCTTTATTTGAAGAGTTGGCCCGCCATAAACTAAAAGGCTCGATAGTTTCAAATGCACAGGACCTGGACAGAATCCTTGAGGATCTGATCTCAACCGGTGCTCTTCAGGTTCTGTTTTTAAGCCTGGATGGATGGGATGCTGCTTCTCAAAACCTGATGCGTTCCCCTGCAAACGGGCGTATGTCAGAAAACTTTGAAAAGACAATGGCTGTAATTGAAAAGGCCGATAGAATCAAAAAGCAGAAAAACCTTCTTTTCCCTCTAATCATTCCCATTACGGTTATATCAAATAACAACTTCTCTCATTTGGTGGATATTCACAAACTGGTTCTGGATAAAGCACAGCTTCATCCATTCTATTTTGGATGGTTTATTACAGAAGAACGTGCAGAACTTCATGAAAAAATCTTTGAAGAACGCTTCGGTACAAAACCCAAAAACCACCGTGGATACCTCAAATCCTGTTTTAACGATGTCGATCCAGTAGAAACTGCTGCTCAAATAAGAAAGATTCACTCGATTTCCAGTGGAAAGCCCTGTGTTCCTCAGTTTCTTCCTGACATTGAAAGCGAAAGTGAAATCAGGCGCTATTATGCAGACCATGGCTGGCACTGCGGGTATCCCAGCTGCGAAAGTATCTATTATACAGCAGAAATTTCACCTGATGGGCGGGTGACACCATGCCGTGATTATCAGGATTTTAACTGCGGGAATATTAATACCCAATCATTCTATGAAATATGGAATGGAGAGTCTTTTAAAAAGTTCAGACGTGAAATGAAAAAAGGACTCATGCCGGTTTGTACCCGCTGCTGCGGCCTTCAGGGTTTTTAATTTCTTCTGTAGGGGCATGCAGTTAAGTGCCCCTACACCTTCCCTACCCCGTAATCAATACAACCCGGCAATTTTTCCATAATAGCTGTCCACAATTCCGTTGCGCTTACCACCTGCAATTGATTCACTTCTATCTCAATTCCTGCATAGCAATCGGCACCGAATCGTTTTCTTAATGCAGCTGTCAAACCATCACTGGTTCCTTTGTACGGATAATTACGGCGGACCCGAATACCAGTAATCTCACTTTCCAACTTCTTTATCATTATAGAACAAAGATCTTTTTCTATTTTGCGCCTGGGGTCGTAAAGAAAACCAATGTCGGCATTCCGGATTACCCCATTTAAAACCGGGGTAAAACTGTGAATAGAAAAATGACAAACTCTCAGCTGCTTGTTCAGAAGCTGTTCTATACAGGCAATTATTGCATTTCGATATGGTTTATATATTACAGAAATAATGTGGTTTTTCTGTTCGACTGTAAGATTTTGGGCTATCCGGGAAAAAACCTGTTTATTTGTTAAGGAACGGTTCTGATCAATCACCAGTCGGCTGATCGTTTCTGAAAATGAAAGACAATTTAGTTCTGTGGATAGCTTTAATGCCAGTTGTATTGCCCCGGGATCCCATCCCCGGTGACTTTCAAGCAATTCTGCATTATCTTTAAAAATGGTGCTTAAGTACTCAGGAATCTGGTTTCCACCATGTTCACAAGTAATTATTATCTCAGAGGCCATCATTTTCATATTAAAATATTTCAGCTGAATAATTATTGTTGCTGATCAATAATACAAACTTAGCAGTTCAGTACGCAAACTATAATCATCCAGGGTTAACCCAGGATTGGACAATCCTGGTGGAACAATTACATTTAGCATTATAAATTCCTTGAGTACTTCTTCATCATAATGAATGTTCAATGGAGCTCCACTGTTTAATGTGAAATTTGCAGTGGGAGATACATGATGAATTGCGCCTCTAAATGAATTTCCATTTTTAAAACTATATATCACACTTCCATTGCCCTCAACATATATATATCCCCTGAAATCCTTACCTGAACCCATCCCGTTTATAGTGCCGGTTGATTTGACATATATTAGAGTATTAGATGAAGCTGCGCAATCATACCAGTCGCCATTGCAATTAAGCCCGGATTCCACAATCCAGATCACTTTTCCATTAAAGGTCCCTGAAGTCGAACTCATTGAGGCCCACTGATTAATTCTGATCACCAGAAAACCATTCCAAAGCATCCCCTGTGCTGAGGCGCTCTGATATTTCAGGTTAAGTTTTTCTGCTGAAATGCTGCCCCAGCCCAATGATGAGTACTCAAAAATAAGATTTGATGGAATCAGGTCAATTTGCCCATTAAAACTGAACTTGGTTTCATCTTTCATATTTAAGACTTTTGCAATGTCCACTTGACCACCATTGTTAAATATCTGAGAAGCAGAATTGTCAACAATATCAGAAGCCAGTATCTGCCCTGAATGTGTCACCGAATTATTGTGCATATGCAATCCAGCATTTCCATCAACTGTGCTATTGATGTATGTATCACCAAATAAGTCCACTGTTTTATCGGTGTATATACCCCTGTGAAACCCGGATCTTCCATTGATGATTACTGCAGCTCCTCCGTTTATTTTGACCCTGGTCTGAAAAAAAGCATTTCCATTAATGGTGGTGTTTCCGTCAAAGCTACTCTGAAGAGTTGCACTGTTGCCGGTTTTCAGATCACCATTAATTACACTTCCTGCAGCACCGGAGTTAAAATGTCCATCTGCTCCACAATATACATTTCCATTGACTATAATTCTCTGATCGAAATTTCGGGCCGGCCCTGCAAGATGAATTGCATCCTTCTGATCCCAGGTGATTCCGGATTTCACCCCTTTAATTCTGTAAATTCCTGTTGCTTTTTTTCTACCTCCACCACAACCATATCCAATACCCTGAATCTGCAGCAATAGATTCATTGAATCAAATTTAGTTATGCATGCTGAAAACAATGGGGCATTAGAAGCGTTCCAGCACTTGAATCTGCGTTCAAAATCGGTCCCAGCAGTATCACCAAGCAACCATTTACAAGAAGATCTTTTTCCATATTTATTCAATATATCAACTACCGTCTTTGGTTGAGTCTTACATTGATTTTCAAATGCGGTAAGTGCTGAGCGAGCTGCCATTGCTGATGAACGCACTTTTGAATAATCTTCGGCTGAATCCCGGCCTTTTTGACTGATATACAGGATGGACAACCCACTTATTGAAGCCATAAAGAAAACTGCAAGACCATAAACAATTGCGAAACCGTCGCTTTTACAGGTAGCCTTTAGCATAGTTCCCCCATTTAAAAGGCCCAATATAGTTTTTATGTTACAGCATGCATTAGCTAACCAGGCATTCTATATAATAGTTTCTGTTCAAAACATCTTAATATTACACCATTTGACAAGTTCGTTAGAGAGAATTGTTTTTCGGCCCGACTTTGAACAGTAAATCAATTAATCTTAATATGAAATGCTCACAAGTTTTGGGCGTATTTTAGTATCTGCCAATATCAGCCCTCCACTCATACCTCCAGAGTAACCTATTACTCCTGTTCCCATTATTTCACTTAAAACACCTGCATCAAAAGTGATGTCTAAACTGCCTCCTGCGTTAAGGTGGAATCCTGACTTTTCGGATGTATGATGAATTGCTCCATTGATTGAATGTCCATTTCTCCATGAATATTTTACGCTTCCGGTACCCTCAACATATATAAAACCTCTAAAATTAAAAGCCGATCCCATATCCTCAATATATCCTCCCGATCGCACACACACCAATGTGTTAGATGAAGGACTGCATTTATACCAATTGGCATTACAGTTGATTTTTTTGTCGACTATCCATATAACTTTACCTGTAAAAGTTGTGAAGCTAACCCCCATATTAGCATCCTTATCGATTTTTATCACCAGAAAGCCATTCCATAGCTGGTTTTTTAAGGCAGCATCATCGTATTTTGCCTGCACATTTGCAGCTGTAAAATTGCTCCAACCAGCCAGTTTGGAGATATTAAAAATTTTTTCATCGGGTATGTTTATAATAAAAGAATTCAGAGATGGATCATTTCCTGATTGCATACCAAGTCTGGACGCAATGTCAATTAATCCGTTATTGTTAACAGCTGCCGGAGAGGCCTGGTAAAATTTATTTGCTATGTTATGCAATCCAGAATAAATCACCGGGTTGTAATTCATCTCCAGACGACCGGTCCCTATCATATTGCCATTAACAAATGCATCTTTGAACAGATTGAAACTGGGATTAGTGTTAATTTCCTTCTCAAATCCGCTTTTTCCATGTATAGTTAAGCCGTATGTTCCTAATACCTTTAAAGGAGTCTGGAAATATGCGTTTCCCTTTATGACTAAGGGTATATCAAATTCACTTTTTTTATCCGATGGTCCTGTCTTAAAATCACCGTCAATAACACTGCCAACTGCCCCACCCTGGAATCGTACATCTGCACCGAAATACACATTTCCTTTTACTTTGGTTAATATATCGAAACTGCGCCCTTCACCAGCCAAATATATTGCATCTTTTGGAATCCATGTACTTGAAGCTTTAATTCCTTCTAATTTATATATCCCAATGGCATTCTTTTTGCCCCCCGAGCCACCGTATCCGATGCCCTGAACCTGCATTAACAGATTGGTTGAATCAAATTTCATGATACAAGCTGAAAAAGTGGATGCATCGTTACTGTTCAGAAATTTGATTTTCTGCTCAGAACCTGCATGCCCAACATCACTCAACAACCACTTTTTCGATGGATTACGGTTATATTGCTTTAGAATATCCAGAACGTTTTGTGGTTGACTAATGCACTGTCCTTCAAAAGCATCCAGAGCCGATCGTGCAGCAACTGCAGCTGAACGCATTTTAGAATAATCTGAAGCGGAATTGTGATCCTTCTGACTTATATACATAATGGATATTCCACTGATAGAGGCAACAAACAAAACCGCAAGTCCATATACAACTGCGAATCCGTCATTCTTTCTTTTCATCGAAATCTCCTAAAAGGCCCCGTTATTCAAAACCTCAATAGTCTCTTTCACAACTCTCCATACATATGGGCCAGAAGTCTCAAACGGTATGTTTGCTATTGTAATATTCTGATTTGATGCTGCGGCAGCCTTCCCGCTGCTTCTCACAAGAGCAAATATCCTAATTGCTTTCACAGCTTTTTTTTGAGATATTACAGGATCATATTCCCATTTGTACTCTCCAATATCCACTCTTCTGACTTCTACACTACTGATTTCCAGATCCCCGCTACCGTGACATAAATAATCAAAAGAAAAGACTGCTGAGCTGGTTGCAGGCACCGGCATAACAATATTAAATTCAGATCCGTTTGGTAGGAACCTCTCATTGGCAATTATAGTATTGGTTTCTGAATTTCTGATACAACAGTCAATTCTGTCCAGATTTGCAGGAAAATTTCCTGATCCCAAAATTTGAAAACGTGCTCTGATTCTTTGGGCTTTAGAAATTCTAAAAGTAGTATTACACGTTATTGAACCACTGGTAACACTTGATGGAACGGATACTTTCATTGCACCGGATTTGGTAGCTCCAACTGCTACACTCCAGTCATTGGGATTTATTGTCTTCTGATCCAACAGCAAACTGTCTATGGCTATTACGCCATACTGAAACTGGAGTGCATGGATATTTTCAGCTACATCGATCCGTTGTCCCCCGGAGTTTCTTTTGAGAACTTTTTCATTTACATCCAGATAATACTGAATTGTATCAACGCCTTTACTTTCTCCGTTATCATCAAACCTCAGTTTATAAATTGTCAGCGTATCTCCCGGATTACCTTCTTTGTGCATAAATGAAGACGAATCAGGTAAATACGCCCATGGATCAATTACGGTTGAAAAAGATCCCGGTCCGCTGCTAATCAAACTGGTTTTTAATCCGGTATTTCTGATTTCTCTTGACAGCATAGCTAAAACATCGCGTGATTCAGACTGTAATCTGGAGATACGCCTCTCACTGGTATAACCTCCGAGCAGCTGTTTCATCTGTGATCCCACAAAAAGAGAAACGACAGAAAAGAGAACTACATATACAAGCAGCTCAATAAGAGTAACACCATTTCTGTTCAATTTAATGCCCCCATGAAATTAACCGTTTTCTCATTCTTTCCTGCCGAGTATTTTACAGTTATCACTGTCCTTTTAATAAATCCTGTATCCTTTACAGACCAGCTTCGGATATAACGGGTGTTGTTTACTGCAACAGTATCATTACCAGCAGCAGGAAAAGCTTCCACAGATAAATCTGTAAACTTATCCTGTGCTATAATCTGGGCAGTCTCCGAACCTCTGGCGTCGTTAAGCATGGTATAAGAGTTACGTGAAAATGTCATTATAAGAATGGCACTCAACCCTATTATCAGAATAGCTATACTGATTTCCACCAGTGAGGCTCCAGTATTCATTGAGCGGTCCATGATGTTCCATTCCAGCTGAAGATTTTAAGCGACTGCGATGTATACGATGTAATACAATAAGCTCTTTTAGCCAGCTTCGGTGAATAAAGATATAAACATCCGGAATTAATTGTGCCAAGAGCATCATTTGTGATTAGAAATGCTTTTGCCCACTGCCCGGCGGCAACATTACCTGCTACCGGTAATTCTGAACCCGATGGGGCTGACGCTGGAGGTGATCTGGAAGGCAAACCTAACATGACATTCTTCCCCATTTCCCAGCTTTTAATAAATTCGGATGCCTGACCCAAAGTATCACAGTTTTGATCTACGTATACGCTGCATGATGAAGCTGAAAAGCGTACTATCATTCTGTTATCATTTTTCAAGGCAAGCGGACGAATTCCAGAAAGTTCGGCCATGGTCTCAAACGAAGCTTTCTGAAGCTGATTGTAAAGAATTGATCTGCTTAGTGACACAACGGCGTATGTACTTATAACTGCAGTAATTACCATAACCACAATCAGTTCAAGAAATGTGAATCCAGCTGAAGAGGGTCTGCAGAAACGGTTGGAAATTGTGCTGCCCATGTTTGCTTCCCGGAATGATTTTAGACTCAACTGCAGATTTTCAACTTAAGCGTTTTACTATATTATATAGTAAATGGTAGGAAAATTCAATCACCCGGGAATGCAGGATGGAGCAGTAATCAAATATAACCCTTGAAAATTGAACCACTTGTAAGATTATCACCCAGTGCACGATATATTTTTTGAATCAAATTATTGTCAGGTTCAGCTCCTAAAGCACGCAATATCCTTGATGAAAGTGTTCCAGTATTTAGCAACATATCAAGAACTGAAATAAATGGAGCAATCCATTGGTGGTCATAGTGGTGCAACTCTCTTATCAAATGCTTCCATAGTTCTTGAGCAGTACATTTTTCATGCATACCCATCACAGTAAGATAAGCACTGTCATCAATCAGGGCCTCTTCACCATACTTGATAGTTTTTAAAAAAATATCCTTTAAAGGTGCAGCCTGCCATGCTTTCTGTTCTTTCAAAGTGCAGAATCTCTCATCTGTTATCATGCGGATTACACCTATCACGGCTGCTGCAATAGCAATATCTGCAAATGGGGTCTCCTGTACATCAATAACCCTTATCTCTATGGTGTTTCGCTCAAAACGCGCAATAGCGCCTCTGGCATTAACCCATTCTTCTTGAAGGATTTTATCAGGATCATATGGTTGCAGATCCTGATATATGCGTTCAAGAATCTGTTTCTGGTATTCCGAAGAAGAAAAAACCGGTTCCGGAATGATATCAGCGGTTATGGAAGGAATTTTTAAAGAATTTGATCTGTAAACTTCCATTCTGGTATCTTTAAAACCGGTGATTTTACCATCTGCCACAGGTGATCCGGCACTGAGAGCCGGTATTATTGGAAGGACAAGCCTTATAGCCGCATGTAAACGACCGAATTCATCATCATCAGCAAAAGGAAGATTGATATGCATGCTCTGCAGATTTGCCCATCCATGGCCCTTACAGCAGAATATCCGGTTGAAAGACTCATAAATAGGATTGTAGTCATGAGGCCAGAGCTTCATCTCGGAATGGGGATCCATAAATGGATGCATAGGTCCCGGCAGAAGACATCCACCAAAATCACCAAGTATTGATTGTATCTGTAAAATATTATTGTGAAATTGATCTGCAATACCAAATAATGATTGGACCGGTTCTGATGTTTTTAGCTCAATCACATGAAGTACCAGTTCATTTGACCATGAGATCTCACCACGTTTGATTTCATTGCAAACAGATCCGCATGCTTTTTCTATTACTTTGTCAGTAATCGGGAGCACTCTCAAAGTGTCACGATTAACAATCATGTATTCGAGTTCAATTCCGAATTTTTCAAAAATATGGTACACGTTACTCCAATGTGAATTGGTTAATCCTGTCGATTAATAGGCCAGACCATTCTTACTGGTTAATATTCTTTTAAGAAAAACCTCCATGATTCTTTCATAGAGATTCTGCTTTGCAACCAAATCCTCGATTCCGGCATCTACATTGGGATTATCGTTGATTTCCATTATATAAAAACTTTTATCAATTTGTTTGATATCAACCCCGTATAATCCATCACCGATCAGATTAGCCGCCTTAAGAGCAAGACGGATCACCTGATAAGGTGCAAGCTCGACTGGAAGAGTTTCAAACCGCCCCTCCTGTTTTCTTCCCACCGGATCACGCTTAATTACCTGCCAATGATTTCTGGCCATGAAGTATTTACAAACAAAAAGAGGCTTGCGATCAAGTATTCCTACTCTCCAGTCAAAATCGGTTGGCAGGTACTCCTGAACCACAATAAGATCTGATTTGGAGAGCATACGGTTTGCTTCTGCGACAAACAGTTCTTCAGTTTCGGTTTTGAGAACGCCCTGGGAAAATGCACTGTCTGGTTGTTTTAAAACACATGGTACACCTATCTCCTTGAGACAATCTTCAAGGTTGTCTTTATGAACAATGCTGGTTTTTGGAGTAGGAATATTGTGACAATCAAGGAGCTCTGCAAGATATACTTTATTGGAACATCTCAGTATTGATTCAGGATTATCGATAACCACCAGACCTTCAGCTTCTGCTCTTCTTGCAAACCGATAGGTATGATGGTTGACACTGGTGGTTTCCCTTATAAACAGGGCATCAAATTCAGCTATACGCCCATAATCATCTCTACTGATTACCTCGGTATTGAGGCCAAGTTTTTCACCAGCCATAATGAAACGTTTTATAGCCTTTTCATTTGAAGGCCCTTCTTTTTCCTCTGGATTCCATAAGATAGCCAGATCATAACGAAGATTTCTCCTCTTTACTGTGCTGACCACTCTTCCGGAAAAGTGCCCGGTAGCCACTTCAGTTAGAAATTGGCTGTGCTGCTGCGGAATCTCGCCGGTGGGGACCGGATCAATATTGTGCAAATGCCAGCCATCCTGTTCTCGCTTGAAATCAGCCTTCAAAAGAGGCGCTGGAAAAAGGTTGTAAAGATGCAGTGCCAATCGGTCAAACTGTTTACTTACTGATCGACCAAAATAAATACTCATGGTATAAGTATCTGTTTTCAGCGTGGAAAGATTCTTTTGAATCAATTCATCCAGATCATCATCCACAAACCTGATTAATGTTTGTGATTTTAAATCCTGAATAGTGGAAATATTTGGAAGCGGTTTGTGTCCCCTTGCAGATGCCAACAATGAAACATAATAGCCAATGCTCTGATAGCGATATGACTTGCACAAATTAAACACCCGCACCTGACGCATCTGGCTGTAACTATCTTCGGAAAGATATGATTTGGCTGAAACCAGCTCAACTCCAGGTATCTCAAAAGTCCAATCTTTTGGATTATTGACAACTATTAAATTCGGCATGATCACTCTCTGTTTTTTCAATTATAAGTAGGTTCGCATCATATGTAAGCACACCAAGCAACGTGGCACATACGATTCTGTCAAATCCAATCCGGTAATTTCTATTTACCGAAATCGGATTTGACCGTATCGGATCAGCTATACCTACCATCCCGTCTGCACAGTCGTATCCGTGAAAGATTATGAAATGACCACTGGAGCTTCCTCTTATGTCATCAAATTCACAAGTCGTTTCTCCAGTCTCCCGTGCACTGCGATAAAGGTAAGTTGCATTTACTCCGGCTATAACAGGATTTTTCTTTTCTAAATATAGGGAAATCAATGATGGGCTGAGATCCTGAAGTTTTATAACTCCACCAAGTTTTATGAATTCCAGGTATGCATTTGTAGCTACCAGAAATTTAGGGTCTGTCTTATATTTCGCCTGCATTCTCATTTTTTCGCACATGTCAAAAGATGAGCATGTGTTGAACCAGACAGGATCGAATAAGTGAAGATCATAAGTGAAGATAGTAGCTCTGTAACCACGCTGCAAAGCATGGCAGGCTAAATGTGCAGCCAGGGTTCCACCATTTTCCAGAGCTTTTACTCCGGATATTACCTGACTTAGCGAAATGGAATCCTCATAATATCTGTAGACAGCATGAAGACAGGTGGGACCACATGTCGTTTCGGTCGGCTGAGCATGTATGGTTAATGGTAAATACATTTCTACACAGGACGAGCTTAGTCATCCAGTCCTTATAAATTTTGTCCTGACAAAATCAGGTAAGCTAAAATACACCAAACGATATTTCTGTAGCAAATATTTTTTAAATAACAGTTTTCATCCAAGTACTCTGGGTAATTTTTTTAGATGCATATATGGAGGATCCATACATATTGAATTTTTCATTACGATTTCAAAGCTGTTTCATTTTATACAATAAATGTTCTTCTTTGAAACATTGCGCCTGTTTTTGAATCCATCGGTCCTCAGATCGCTTTGTAGGAGTTCATTTTTTTAATCATTCGATGGCACAACATTTGCACAATAAGGCGATTTCAAGAAGGGAGTCGTATGGATATAGAAAAATTTACCCGTAAATCTCAGGAAGCCCTCAGCACTGCTAATTCCTTAGCCGTTAAACTTAATCATCAGGAATTGATCCCACTGCATCTGGTACTTGCGCTTATAAGACAGGAAAACGGCCTGATTCCATCAATACTTGATCGGCTTGGCACTCAGCCGACAAAAGCAGATGCAGCAGTTATGGAACTTCTGAATAAAATTCCGGCAGTAACCGGTCAGGGAGTGCAAACATTCATGTCACGCAGCTTTACTGCTGTTATAAATGAAGCACAGCATATCGCCTCTGAAATGAAAGATGAATTCATAAGTGTTGAGCACCTGTTTCTTGCAGCATTAAAAAAAGATCAGGATTGCCAATCATTTGCTAAAAAAATAAATATCACCACCACTTCTGTTCTTGAAATTTTAAAAAGCGTACGTGGTAATCAACGTGTTACTTCTGCAGATCCGGAAAACACATTTGCTGCTGTTGAAAAGTATGCCCGAAATCTCACCCAGATGGCAAATCAAGGAAAACTGGATCCGGTTATCGGTCGTGATGAAGAGATCCGCAGAGTAATCCAGATACTATCACGGCGCACCAAAAACAATCCTGTACTCATAGGAGATCCAGGAGTAGGAAAAACAGCAATCGTTGAAGGGCTGGCATTGCGAATTATCAAAGGTGATGTTCCAGAAGGACTTAAAAATCGCCAGATTGTAGCACTGGATATGGGAGCACTGGTTGCAGGTGCCAAATTCAGAGGTGAATTTGAAGAAAGGCTGAAAGCTGTTTTAAACGAAGTTGTAAAAAGCGGAAATATCATTCTTTTCATCGATGAGTTGCACACTGTAGTTGGTGCAGGCGCAGCCGAAGGTTCAATTGATGCAGGAAATATGCTCAAACCAATGTTAGCCAGGGGAGAGTTGCATACAATCGGCGCTACAACTTTAGATGAATATCGCAAATACATTGAAAAAGATAAGGCTCTGGAACGCAGATTCCAGACAGTATTGATCAGCCAGCCATCAGTAGAAGATACCATCTCCATACTTCGGGGATTGCGAGAACGCTATGAGGTACACCATGGAGTTCATATCAGAGATAGCGCACTGGTTTCAGCCGCAGTACTTTCTGATCGCTATATCAGTGACAGGTTTCTTCCCGATAAAGCTATAGACCTTATCGACGAAGCTGCTGCAAAGCTTAGGACCGAAATAGACAGCAATCCGGTGGAACTGGATGAAGTGATGAGAAAACAAATGCAACTGGAAATTGAAATCGAAGGGTTGAAAAAGGAAAAAGATGAGACATCTCGGGAAAGACTTTCCAAACTGCAGCATGAACTTGCAGATGTTAAATCATCAGTATCATCACTGAGATCATTATGGGATGCTGAGAAGCAAAAAGTGGCCCACCAGCAGTCATTGCGGGAGCAACTCGATCAAACCCGCCATGAACTTGAGCGGGCCGAACGAGAATATAACCTAAGTAAAGCTGCAGAACTGCGTCATGGTAAAATTCCCAGTCTTGAAAACGAGCTTAAAACTGCTGAGATGCAACTTCAAAACCAGGACAGCAAAAAAAGGCTGCTTAAAGAAGACGTGGATGAAGAAGACATTGCGGCAATAATAAGCAGATGGACTCACATTCCGGTCAGTAAACTTGTACAGGGGGAGAAAGAAAAATTGCTGCAATTGTCAGAACATCTCCACCGCAGGGTGATAGGTCAGCAAGAGGCTGTGGAGGCGGTAGCAGATGCAGTATTGAGGGCCAGATCTGGTCTTCAGGATCCAAACCGTCCTATCGGAAGTTTTATCTTTCTGGGACCCACCGGAGTTGGAAAAACAGAACTTGCCCGTGCGCTTGCCTTTAACCTCTTCGATGATGAGAGGGCAATGGTAAGGATCGACATGTCGGAGTATATGGAAAAATTTGCAGTCTCCAGACTTGTTGGCGCTCCTCCTGGATATGTAGGTTATGAGGAAGGCGGACAATTAACAGAAGCAGTAAGGCGACGCCCTTATTCTGTTGTACTTTTTGATGAAATCGAAAAAGCACATCCAGACGTATTTAATATACTATTGCAAATTCTTGATGATGGCAGGGTAACCGATTCTCAGGGCAGGCTCATTAATTTTAAAAACACCATTATCATCATGACCTCTAATATCGGATCTCAACATATAGCCGATTATAATGGCGGAGAGGGATATGAGAAGATCCGCACTACGGTTATGAATGAGCTGAGAAATTATTTTAAACCTGAATTTCTGAACCGGGTTGATGAAATTGTGGTTTTCCATTCACTTTCAAAGCAACACATACTTGGAATCGTTTCGATACAACTGGAATCTCTTTACAATCGACTCCAAAACAATAAAATTAATCTTTTTGTAGATGATAACGCTAAAAGCCTTATCGCAGAGAAAGGTTTCGAACCGGTTTACGGAGCACGTCCCCTTAAAAGAGTAATTCAGAAAGAGCTGGAAACTCCAATTTCACGAATGATAATTTCAGGTGAAATCAAAGAGGGTAATTCCATAATTGTATCCTCAGCAGGTGACCATTTCAGCTTTCAGGTGGAATAAGACTATCAGTTCGAGTGTCGAGGGCTTAGGATCGTAAAAAAGATCTTTCACCCGACACTCGCAGATAGTCACTCAACACTTCCCAGCGCATGTTTTTACTCAACCGAAAGTAGAACCGTTCCATCCCCAGTTCGAGGCAGCCACATCGGAGAAATTACAGTAGATACGATCAGGCTCGGTTCCTAACTGTTTGTACAGATAATCGCAGATCTTTTTTGAGAGCAATTTTGTAGAGTTGGGATTAATTCCCCCGATGCTTCTTAGATCGGCAAATGCAGCAGATTCGGTTGATCCGGATATGAATATTTTACTTTCAGAAATGGAAACCATCATGTAACTATGGGGTTTACCCAGACACTCTGCTATTATTTGAGAGAGTTCGGAGAGGATTTTTTCTGATTTGACGTCATCGGGTTTTTTACTCAGAAAAAGGTTAAGCAATGGCATTTTGTGGACTCCTTAATTTTTTTATTAACCGTTTATTTTTAAATTTAATTTTCGTCCGGATTATTTGCCATTGATAAATGACTGCATTTTAAGGAAACAATCATGGTTAAGGATTTTTTTTGAAAAGGTCCAGGAACCGTTTTTCATAAATTTCGTAAAGTCCCCATTTATCCAGTTCCGCTTTAAGTTCCAATGCGCGGGTCTTGTCTTTTTTCTGTGAAAGCTCTCTGAAAAGTCTTTCTATACGGGCCATTACATATTCGGGAACTTTATCATCTTTCACTTCTGCAGGTGGTGGTACCTGTTCTTCTTGGTCGAAAAGTTCCTGCTGCTCCTGTTCGATGAGCATAGGAAGAATATTTCTAAGCCGCTCTTCAATTTCAGCAAATGACTCCTCAGATTCAGCTACTCCTTTTTCCAACTCGGAAGTATCGATATCCAGGTCGTTAATGCGAGCCAAACTCTTTACAATTGCCAGAGAGCCTTTAGGATAAGCCATAGCTGCGGCATAAGTGGGAATTGTAGCCAGTATGCAGGCTGCCTCGATACCCTGAGAGGCAGCAATACCCAAAAGCAGTCCGCTAAGCCCACTGATAAAGCCCTCATTGAGAGGTTTTATTCCAAAGCTTTCCAGTTCTTTAAGGAAATATTTCCGATTGGCAGCTACATATATTTCAGATTCCGCTTTGTAACTCATTGCCACAGGTAAAGCAGCAGCTGTAAATATACGAGGGGCTTTGAGTTTTTTGGCCACTTCCAGGACTGTCTGAGCAATGGTTACTGCATCCTGCCCCTCAGTCTGAATTGTGCTCTCAAAAAACACCAGATTAGGTTCGTGTTGCTCATGAAAAAAGCTTCTGGGTAGCTCAGGAAAACTGGCTATGCCCTCATTTACCACCACCTCTTCGGGAACATAGAAGGGTTCCATATCCAGTTCTGCAAAAAGACGGGCATCGACAGTACGCCTCAAGTAGTCCATAGCCATAAGTGCAACATTTCCCATTCCAGGCCAGGCAGCAAACATAATCGGTGGAGTGTTAAAATTGATATTTTCAATCTTTTTCATATTCGTTTTTTACCCCGATACAATATGGCTGGCTCCTGACTATTAGTTAGTGCGCAAGTAATATGCCTGAATTGGTAAAAAAAAAAATTATTCACCAGTTTATCTTCAAATTATACAGCTGTTTGATATGCAGCATTACTTTGGCGTTGGAAATAGCATCAATAAGCGGATGATGATTACGATGGATTTTTCTTGAATGTTTAAATCTGCTGTACATGTTTTTTTTCAAACCCAGAAATAGCGACAGCAGATTTACTGAGTAATGTCCAAAAGGGTTTGCTCCTAAAAAATGATAAAAATACCAATTAACATATTGCCAATCGAATGCATTGTCAGAAACAAAAAAAAGGTGTTTTCCTCCCTCCCTGGATAGCCATTGGGAAAAATGGCGCATTACAGTGGGAGGATTTTCAAAAAGAAGGGTCTGTTCACGGCTGAAGCCACAGATCTTTAAAGAATCTGGTAACCATTTTTCGGAAATCGGGTGAATTCTGGCATAAAAAGTTTTTTGAAGAGAAGGCTCGATGATTACTGCCCCCAATGCCACCATGGAAAAATCACCTGGTATTGGTCCATCTGCCTCTACATCGACTGATAACCAGCTCATTGGACATACTTAGTTCCTTTATATGCCCATAAAAAAGCAAAAAAGGAACCACTTTTATCAGACTGATTTTAAAAGAAAAAAAATTAACAGTTGAAATTAAATGAGGTGTACAAGCAGCAGCCTTCAGTCTGCCACCCATTTCTGAAGGGCCTCGATAAGTTTTATCGCCTGGTCCTTGCTTGATATATTAAATTTGGCCTGTTGACGATACTCATCCTCAATTTTTCGATATCTGCGGATAGAATAGCGATCCGGACCATAATCGTTTTTAGCTTTTTCCCATTGCTGATATCTAAACAGCACTGTAGCCCATGAACCTTTTGAGAGAACTACCTTACCGATCTCTTTTACAACCAGAACACCGTCTTCTTCATAATTAATGGTTACTTCATCGATATTTGATGCCATAATTTTTCCTCGGGGAATGGGAAAGCCTGTATTTTCAATTTCAATCCAACTTCAACGGTTTTTATAAATAGAATGCGCCGGTTATGAACCGGCGCAATCCATTTCACCCAAATTTCTGCAAGAGGGCCTTGCAGGTAGGATAGTAATTGCTGGTACTTTTAATATAATGCTGATACTGTAAAATAAGCAACTATTTTTTCTTAAGCTTTTTTGCCTAAAATTGATTCAGTTCCATTTTCCAACCTCCTGTTTCAAAGTTGTGTTCCATTAATGGCATGTCTTTTGAACTGCCAGATTATCATACCAGACTTAATCAGCTGATAAAAAAGTAAGCCGTATTAAGATTTCATCAAAAACAATGGTTTCGTTTTTATTCTGATGCTTAAGTCAGGTAATAGGTATCTGTCATAAAGGAGCTTCTATGAAACTGTTACCAAATAAGCTGCCATTCACCATTATTCTTAATATTTTGCTAATAATTGTTACTAACTGCTCCTATGGTGACCCCAAGGAAGAGCGCCCCAGGCGCGGAAGCATAAGTATCGGAGCCAGTAAACGTCCCATTGCCCTGGATAGTGTAAAGCTGGACCTGTTCAAGAATATATTTGTCAAAGTTGCCCAGTCCGTTGTCCCTTCGGTGGTGGCAGTTATTCCCACAAAAATTGATTCCGAAACTACAGCCAACCCATTTGCCAACTCCAATAAACCAAAAACTCCTGAACATCAGCGTCGCACTCAGGCATTGGGATCAGGTGTAATAGTTACCTCAAATGGTTATCTGCTCACAAATTACCATGTAATAAGCGGTGCAGAAGAAATTGATATAAGCCTCTCTGACGGAAGAATTTTCAAAGCATCGGTTGCAGGCACAGATTCACTGAGTGATGTCGCAGTTTTAAAGATTAAAGGAAAAATCCCCAACGACCTTCCGCTTGCATATCTTGGAAATTCCGACAGCCTCAAGCCGGGTGATTGGGTGGCAGCAATAGGAAACCCTTTCAGTTTAAAATCCACTATTACTCAGGGAATCATTTCCGCTCTGGAACGGGAAATCGGGGAGATAGCCATGTATCAGAATTTCATTCAGACTGATGCGGCAATTAATCCTGGAAATTCCGGCGGTGCCCTGGTAAATATTTACGGTGAGGTTATCGGAATAAATTCCCTAATCTATTCTCAGGATGGTGGCTTTATGGGGATCGGATTTGCAATTCCCATAAATATGGCCAAAAAAGTAATGGAAGATCTCGTTTATGAAGGAAGAGTGGTCAGGGGATGGATCGGGTTGTCAATTCAGGAGTTGACTAACGAAACCAGCAGAGCCCTTGGAATACAGGATGTTAATGGTGTACTTGTTTCAAATGTTTATGAAAGCCAACCTGCATCCCAAGCAGGTATTCAACGGGGAGACATAATCATATCGCTTAACAATCAAATCGTCAAAAACGGTAACGACCTGAGAAATATTGTGGCATCTATAAAACCTGGCACTACTGTCCCGGTGACCATTTTACGCCAGGGGAAAAAAATTCATTTACAACTAAAAGTCATTGAACGCACTCCGGAAGCATTACAAACCACTAATCCAACAAAAACCGCGGATAAATATGGTAAACCAAGATTCGATGGAACTCAAACCAGAACCGGCATAGCAATTACAAATCTCAATGATGAAATCCGCAATCAATATAAAATTTCCACCGGAAATAAAGGTGTCGTGGTCACCTGGATTGACCCCACAATAACAGATGCACGTACCCGCCTGGTTCCGGGTGACTTAATCATGCAAATTAAAATCCAGGATAAAAAACCTCGTCAGATTAACGATGTCCATGAGTTTGTTGCCATATCAGAAACCTTAAGCGTAGGTCAATCAGTACTACTTTTGGTCAGAAGATCTGATACTTCATTTTATGTCCCATTTGAATTTCACAACCCGTAAGTCTGAAATTCTTATGGATATATTCTACTTTGCCACAGGATTTATTCTGATTCTAACCGGGCTTGCAGATCTTTATTTTTCCATTCTGCATTATGAGGGGTACGGAGCACTCAGCAGATCTTTACAAAGAGGCGTGTGGCAATTTTTCCGTTTAGCCTCCAGGTTTGTTCCTGCTTCAATGCGCAGCTACGTGCTCTCTCAAGGTGCACCATTCATGATTATCTGTACATTGGTTTTCTGGATAGGTCTGGAAATCTCTGGTTACACTCTTATTTACCTGGCCGGAATAGACCGGGGCAATTTTTCCTTTAATCATAGAGACCCGTTCACCTTCCAGGATGCTTTATATTTCAGCAGTATCACATTGCCTACCCTGGGCTTTGGTGACATTGTGCCAATCAGTACATTTTACAGAATGGCCGCAGCCAGCGAATCATTTATCGGATTCGCCATCATGACTCTCTCACTAAGTTTCATAATCAACATTTACTGGGTAATTCAACAATTCAGAACCCTCGCTTCATCTCTATACCATCAGATCTCTCCTGGTGAGGACATATGGTTAATAATAAAAAGACATTGGCTTCATTCCACTTTCCAACCAGATAACGCGTATTTCAGAGATCTGCACCATCGTCTGCTGGAATGGTTCGAAAACCTTCACCAATTCCCAATAGCCTACTATTTCTACAGCCCACGCACGTTTCTTTCTATTCCATACGCATTCAAATTAATCGGAGAATTGATAGCCGCACTTCGATTCGGCTTTCCACCAGGCCATCCTTCAAACACCAACCCGGATATAATGAGCCTGACAGAAGCTTACATGGCAATCTGTAAAGAGATTTTAAGAATGTACTCTATCAACATAAAACCCAAGATAGATTTTATCTCCTCTGAAAAAACCGTTTTTATTTACCAAGCAGAAAAACGTAAACAGTTTGAATTATTGTTCCAAAAGATGAGCACACTTGAAAAATATCCAGCTGAAAACCCCGAAGCTCATGAAAAAAGATTCCAACAGTGGCTAAATTTCTCTTATTTTACCGAGCAGTTTGTACAGCTCACAGCTAAAGATCATGGCTATGAACCTTCAGAAATAAAACTTCAGCTTTACCACGTAAAACCATGATTATCTCCTGATTTTATCTCTTTTATCTGATCTTCTTCACAATGCTCAATCCACTTAACCCGTAGTTTTAAGGACAATGGGTCTTACCCAAAGGAGCGGTTTTATGGAAAAGAAAATAAACATTAACAAAGCTTCTAAAGAAGATCTCCAGCAGATTAGTGGTATCGGCAATGAAATGGCTGAGGCCATAGTCAGGTACAGAGATGTACACGGGAGATTTCAAAGTAAAGAAGAGCTGAATCAGATACCCGGTTTTTCAGAGATTAGAAGCGAAAAATTGAAAAATTCGGTAGAGTTATAAAGATTGATCATTTAACCGGAGGTAATTATGGCTGAAGATAAAACAAGAGGACCTATAGATTTAAATAATGCAGATTTTGAAACCATAGCAAAACTGCCAATGGTGGGTGAAAAACGAGCTCATTTTATTGTTGATAATCGACCTTATCAATCCTGGGATGATTTAAGAAAGGTACCTGGCCTTTCTGATGGAATGGTTGAAGATTTAAGAAACAGTAATGCAACTCTGGGTAAAAAGTAGCCACTAAATCCGGGAGGAGAAATCCCCCCGGATTTAATTCAGTTAACCAGTAATTCTGTGCAGAGTTGAAGAAATTGTTTGCGCAATTGTAAAAATCTAGGCAGTTCGAGATCCTCAAGTTCTTTTCCGAATTTCAGATGAGTTTCCCAGTAAATTTCTCGAAAATATTTTTCTTTGATCTGTGATAATGAAAGTTGTTCATTGTGGAATTCATCTTTTTCTTTGGCAGCCCTTTTTTGCAGGTTTACCAGTAACTTTCGATCCCGGGAGCTTGAATACTGTTCTGGAAGAGCTTCCAGCACCGGATCTAAAGCATTTCTATCTATGAATTCAAGGAGTCTGGATTTGTTATCACCTGTTTGCTGCATAATTCATATTCCTTTCAACATCATATCTTAAAAACCGTTTACAGTACTATCTCAGTAGCGATTAAAAGATATGTCTGAAAAAATTACGATCACTTGGTTAACATATTCACAATGCAGCAAGTCATATGTAAAACACAGTCATTTCATTTAACCAACGATTTTGATTGCCTGAACCGGACAGCTTTCAGCAGCTTCGTTTGCGGTGGGCTGAAGGTCTGCAGGTATACTGTTTAGAATTGTATGCGCCAGACCATCTTCACCCATTTTAAACACCTCGGGACAAATCGTAGGACAAAGTTCACAACCGATACAAGTATCCGGATCCACTATTGCTTTCATTAATAAACTCCTGAAAGTGCGTTTTTTTCTAACAACCTATTTTTTCTTGCAAATTTAATACCATAAGTTCATAATTTCAAAGCTGGCAGGAATAATTTTTGCCCTCTTAAGTGACAATCCACCAGTCATTTTGTATATTAAACAACTTGTGCCATAAACTCTTCCTGGGGATCCGGAGCCTAAATGAAAAATCTTCACCAGAAGTCAGACCAAAAACTCAATATTCTGATCGTTTCTTCTGAAATGTATCCATATGCAAAAATTGGAGGCCTTGCAGATGTAGTATCTTCCTTATCTGGAACTCTCAAAAAAATGGGACACGATGTACGGGTAGTAATACCACGTTATCTAATGATCGATAAGGAATCTCTAAATGCCAAAAAAATTGTTGAGCCCATGGGAGTATGGATGGGCAATAAAGAAGAATGGTGCTCTGTATATCAGATTACATCAAATAGCCAGGTGCCAGTCTATCTTATCGAACATCAGTTATACTTTGATCGTTGGGGCCTCTATCATGACTCTTCCATGCATGATTATGACGACAATCCCCTGCGATTCAGCTTCCTTTCCAGAGCAGCATTGCAATTGTGCAAAGATATTCAATTCAAACCACATATTGTACACGCCAACGACTGGCAAACAGCCCTTACACCAGCTTACCTGAAAGTCTGGCACTGGAATGACCCGCTTCTTGGTTCTGCCGCCTCCATGCTTACTATCCATAATATCGCCTACCAGGGTATCTATCCTAAAAATCACATGGACTATATCGGCCTTGGTTGGCATAATTTCACAGAAAACAAACTCGAATCCTATGATCAGCTCAACTTTTTAAAAGGTGGAATCCATTATTCGGATATTATCACCGCTGTCAGCCCTACATTTGCCAGGGAAATAACTGCACCCTATGGTGGATTTGGCCTCTCACCTTATCTGGCACAAAAAGGAGATAACCTGATAGGAATAATAAATGGAATCGATTATACAGTATGGAGTCCTCAAAGCGACCATATGATTCCAGCTAATTACTCTGCCAAAGATTTAAGCGGGAAAAAAATCTGCAAAAAACGACTTCAAAACACCTTTGATCTAGCCGAAGATCAACATGTGGCAGTTATTGGAACCATTGGTCGATTTGTCGAACAGAAAGGTTTTCACCTTCTGGCTCAAACTGTAGAATCACTGATCCAGAATATGCATGTACAATTTGTTATCCTGGGAACAGGTGATCGTAACATAGAGGATTATTTTGGAAATCTCCCAGCAAAGTACAGTGGCAAGGCCGGCTCTTATATAGGCTTTGATAATTATCGAGCTCATCTGATTACTGCAGGCTGTGATTTCTTTTTGATGCCATCGCTTTTTGAACCATGCGGTCTCAATCAAATGTATTCGCAGCACTATGGAACCCTTCCCATAGTCAGAGCAACTGGTGGTTTAGATGATACAGTAGAAAATTATGATGAGAGCAACGGAAACGGAACTGGTTTTAAATTCTGGGACCCAACCCAGCAAGCACTCTACTATACAGTTGGCTGGGCAATTAGCACATATTATGACAGACCACACCACTTAAATAAAATGATAATTCGAGCAATGAATAAAGATTTTTCATGGGAAAGCAGTGCCAGTCATTATGTCAGCGCTTACCAAAAGGCAATAATTAACAAAAACAAACTCGACCAGCAGTATAAACCTTATTACTGGTAACAGATTACTCTTCTTTGTTTTCTAAAACAGACTAGGCAAAAAGGTCTATCAGCTCTCCTTTGCCAGTTTGCTTGCCCAGAGCCATTTCAGTATTAACTTTAATCATTTTTTCTGCGGTTTTTATTGTTTTGGCCTGTGCTGATTGCAAAATCTGATTAACCGCATCAATCGACTGGGAAACATTTGAAATTCCATTCATTGCAACCTCCTTGTTTACATCATTTATTCTATTAATCGGCAAATTTTTAAATTTATTTAGTTATTTTTTCGAGTACTTTACTGCCTATAGGTTTATTCCATAATTTGTTCATCTATCATTTCTTCATCCGTCATATCAATATCCTCCTTCCACGGAAGAAGAATATTTGATCTGCTGGTTTGTTTTAATTTTCTGAGTGCTTTTATCTCTATCTGACGAACCCTCTCATTGGTAAGCCCCAATTTTTCTCCAATTTCATTTAGGGTCTTTATTCTGCCATCATCCAGACCAAATCTCATTATTACTGTTTTTTTCTCTTTAAGATCGAGTGATTCAAGTACCTGTTGAATGTGCTTTCTTAAAGAAGATAAAGAAAGCCTTACAAAAGGATCCTCACTATTGGTATCCTCAATGTATTCCCCAATTGTAGTACCATCTTCTGCATTTATTTCCATATCAAGAGAAATGGGGTCTACTGCACACTCCAGTGCCGTTTCGATTTTTTCTGCAGCACATCCTAACCCCTCTGCGATATCATCAACACTGGGTTGATTTCCATACTTAAGGTTCCATTCGCGACTGAAACGTTCAATTTTGGATATTAGCTCATAAGTATTTGCCGGCAAATGAATCGTTTTTGATTTTTCATGAATTGCACGGGTAATAGCCTGACGAACCCACCAGATAGCATAGGTGCTGAACTTATAACCTTTTCTATAATCAAAATTATCAACAGCTGTAATAAGTCCCTTGTTTCCTTCCTGAATCAGATCACTAATTTCAAGACCTCTGTATGTATATCTTTTAGCAATGCTGACCACCAAACGCACATTCGCCTCAATAACAGCACTTTTTGCCTGATTTCTCATCTCCTCCCAATAAGAAAAGGTCTCCAGGTCTTCAACAGTAGCTGATTCAGTTAAAATTTTCTTAAATTTTTCCAACAGATCACGAATTCGTCTGGTATTTAATCTCAGCTGTTGACAAATTTCAACAATCTGATCTTCTTTAAATTGAATTTGTCCTATAGTATTGGGATCGGAAAGATCGGCTGTTTTTTTAAATTTCTCCAGATCAGAAATTGACAGAGGCAAAGCGACTGCCACCTTAAAGAAATTTCTCTTCATTTCTTCTATTTCAGAAGGATTCTTTACTCTGTCCTCTTCGATTCTCAGGATATCAACACAATCGATTTTGCCATCATGCAACTCTTTGCACATGTTGAAAATAGTCTGATGGATCTGAGATCTTCTAAAAGCCATGTCCATCAGCTTATATTGAGCAAATCGCATGAGTATTGAATACTGCACCTCCTGTCCCCGTGACATAAGAGGAACCCGTCCCAGACTATTCAAATAAATCCAGGTTGGGTCAGAATAGTGAGTTTTCTCCAATTCCGGACTTCGGTTACGCCCAGACCTCGAATTCATAATTTTTCTGCAATTTCTAATGGTAATATTCTTCTGATTCAGGCATTCTCTTATATGCTTTAACAAAAGCTGATCACTGCAAATGTTTTCAATTTGATCTTCGGTAATGTATCCCTGCTTTTTTGCGATTTTCTGCAGTTTAACCAATGAAGAATCCAGAATATCCTTTTTTTCTTTACTTATTACATCCATAACCCAACCCTGAATACTTGTTTTTCCATATTTTATGATACTTAACCAGATCAATCAAGGCTTAATATTATACAAAAAGGATTAATTACATAACTAAGGAAGATGGAAATTGGGGGAAGTTGGCATTCTTTTAAAAAAAAGGGTCCAATCCTTTTTGGAATCAGACCCAGAAAACAACTCAATTGAGTGCTCAACCGATTTTACTTTGTAGTAGTATCCTGTGTATTATTGGATTTTCTCTGGCCATTTTTTGCGCTTTTTGTGGTAATCTTGGTGGCTATCTTACGGTTCTGCATCTCTTTGTAATGTACCTTAATTTCAGATCCCTCACCAAGCTCATTCATGTCCATTTTTGTTTTATCATTAAAATAAATGGTATCAGTAGCTGTTGGAGTTTTCAGAACGATCATGCTGTCATCAGGATTTATTTGCTGGATGGTACCAGTAAGAGTCATGCCATTTTTACCATTACTGCCATTTGAACCATCAGTTGCTTTATTCTTAAATGATGTTTTACGATACGAAGTGCCCTGAGCATTCTGAGGTTGAACAGAGATTAACTCTTTACGCCCCTGATGTTGCATGTACTTTGCCACAACTCTGTTGCCCTGAGTCAACTGGTCAGCTGGTGGCATTTTAGTATCTGGTGTTATGTACAGTGTATCGGTTGCAGTATCTGTTTGTAAAACGAGCATACTGTCAGTGGTGTTTAATTCCATTATTGTTCCATTTATGGTCATGGTATCCATACTTAAGCCATCTTGACCATTACTTCCAGAAGTATCTCCCATTGGATTAGCTCTTATATTTCCAGCGGTTATTAACAAAGCTGAACAGGCCATGGCCATTATAAAAATTTTGCGCAGCTTCATAAATACCTCCCATTGTAAAAATGTTGTTAAACTATCATGAGCTAGCGCACAATATAACATAGAAGGCAATTTGTATACCAAGATATAACTACTTATTATTTTAATAGTTATAGCTTTTACTGATAAACAACTTCACAATCCAATGTCAATCAGATTCTATTCTCAATTTAAATATCATAATCAGGAAAATCAGTATAACGTTTAAATAAAATTAGAAGATTAAAAAAACCAAGATTAAAACCTGAATTGCGCAGTTGAATGCAACGCATACACCTCTACTGCGAAATTCAGGTTAAACCATCCACTCTAAAAAATAGGCGGATCTGTAATATGAATTAATACATAGTCCTTTTTAAAACTACGATATAAAATTCTGCAATGTATCCATATATATTTTTTCATCTTCTATTTCATCTTCAAGATCCTGAGCCAGCTCC
>DATAMG010000004.1:0-57791 GCA_036260705.1 Chitinispirillaceae bacterium
AAAAGCGTTTATAGCCTGCTCAAGAATACTTATAAGAATGATCTTTTCAGCATCACGTTGTGATACTTTTCCCCGTTCAGTATCTGGTGGCATTCCGTTTATGTCAATTTCTGATGGTCCAAACATTATTTTCATACGCATCCTTTTATATATAATAATAATTAAAAATATTTTTCATCTTTTAGCTTCTTAAATTCAAGCCTAGTCCTCCGTAGTTCTTACGAAGGATGATCTATGCATGAGCTTACATATTACGCTCGTACTGAGCTGCTTATCGAAGTATGAGCTACATCTATCTGCTCCACTCTCCTTCGATACGACTCTCGAAGACTCCAGTCTACTCTGGATGAGCGGCTTTTGATCAAATCTTGAACAAGAACTATTTAGTATCTGTTCAAAATTGGATCAAAAAAACCGCTCATGCTTCGACCCTCCTTCGTAAGAGCTATGGAGGGTAAACCAAACTCAGTACGAGCGGCTTTTACGCTTAAATTCCTCAAATTATTATCACAATTTTTTTGTCTAAAAGAAATGCAAACAGACATTTTGAACAGATACTATTTATGGAGAAAAACACTCAGTTACGCTGGACATGCTTTAATGATTCAGTTAATTGATATGTCAGGTTTCACAGACACAATCCTGTTCATCGTCTCATTAACGATTAAGAGCAGTACCTTCAATATCCTGCTTCTCCATCTACTTCCATTCATGCTGTTTTCTGGTTTACTCTGATCACTTAATTTGTGGCAGACACATTTTGAAACAGAACAAGAACTGGCAATAAAATTAAAAGGTTTTCGCTATACAGATATGGGAGTTGTATTCAACCTACCTACAAAATATTTTAAAAGCAGATGGAGTAATGGTGTGAACAATGCCTGAAATCACCCGTTTTCTTGGGATTATAATTTCCATGTATTTTGAGGAACATCATCCACCTCACTTTCATGTACGGTATAATGAATTCAGGGCATCAATGGACATTCAGAAGCTCAACATCATCGCTGGAAATCTTCCAGCTAAAGTGCGAGGGCTAGTGACAGAGTGGGCAGAACTACATAAAAGCGAATTGCTTGAAATGTGGAAAACCTCCGATTTCCATCGGATAGAGCCATTGGTTTGAAGGAGATTATCATGGATAGTATTTGGGTAATAGATGCTAAATATATTGAAGATTACCGGGTATGGTTACAATTTAATAACGGTGAAAGCGGAGAAGCCGATTTGCGTGAAATAATTTTCAAAAATAAAGCAGCACAACAATTACGCGATCCTGTTAGATTCTCCAGTTTTTTCCTGGATTCCTGGCCAACACTTGCATGGGAATGTGGTTTTGATATTGCCCCGGAAGCACTTTATAAAGCAGTGCAAACCTATGCTGTGGGAGAGAGTTTGAATCAGTAATAGCCCCCAAAAGCTTTGGATCTGTTCATAGCCCCATTATCCCAAATGTTACCCATACTTCGGCTTGCTCTGTGCAGTTGGTTATTTTTTAACAAGAGCATATTAAAAGCAAAGCCAAACAACAAAAGATCCACACACTTTTCAAAATCTTAAGAGGATCCGATATGAATACATATATAAGAGGCATTAGGGATTAATTAAACTCGAGTTACATTTGTGTTTGGCAAAATCTATAATTTATCTATTTTTATCAGCATGGCAGTCCCCTTCAAGATAAATTCAGCTTTATATCTGGTCGGAGGATCTTTGACCATTAAAAACCTGTTCATGTTTAATTCATTTAAATTCAGATTGTTACCCAGTTCCAGATATGCAATTAAATAAATACCCTGCTAATTTTTGGAAAATATTGCGAACTCTGAAATTTGGTCTGCTGCTCAAAATATCGGTTTCAATACTTTTTCCGGTTCTGGTTATCACATGCACACCATTTCTGCTTCAGATGCTGCACTGTGATGGCAATGAAAAAATTCTGTGGTGGTATCAGCATTTTACTGGTGCTTATTATTGCAATGTTTTTGTTGTACTGTTTCTTTTTCTGGTCTGGTATCTGATTCTTAACTCAACATATAGTGCTGCATTAGGGGTGATGGGTTTCAGTTTTATCATTGGACTTATCGACTCGCAAAAAATGCGCATTCTTCACCAGCCGTTTGTTCCCGGTGATCTGCTTTTTGTTCGACAATCGCTTCTTATTGCAAAGATCTATGCAGTACCGGTTCTTGGGGCTGTTTTCATACTGATAATTGCACTGATAATCCTCAGCAGAGCCCGCAAGCAGCTCTATCATTTTTCGTTGCCTCCATTGATTCGAATAATAGCAACAGCTGCATTCCTGATAGCAAGTGTACTGATTGTCAAAAATTACGATTCTATCATAGATTCACTTAACAGAAATTATAAGGTCTGTGATGAATTCTGGAATCAGTTGGGAAATTATCATAAAAATGGTTTCTATTACAGTTTCGTCATGAATATCGGCTCACTTAAAATTGAAAAACCATCTTTGTACAGCCGTGAAAAAGTGGAAGCTATTTTTAATCCATGGGCGGGGCAAGATTCTGCCAGTTCTTCGCAAAAGAATCGTTCTCCCGATGTAATAATTGTTCTCAGTGAATCATTCTGGGATATCACCAGAATTTCCCCTGTAAAGATTCCATGTGATCCGATAAAACATTTTCGAAAAATATCCAGAAAATTTCCTTCTTTAAAGCTTCTCTCTCCAACATTTGGCGGGAACACATGTAATGCCGAATTTGAAATACTGACCGGATTGTCACACGGTTTTTTTCCAGAAGGTGTGACTGCCTATAATCAATCAATAACTCGCCCCGTTCCATCAGTGGTGCAGGTTTTCAAAGCAAATGGATACCGAACCACCGGAATACATACTTTCAAGCAGTGGTTCTGGAACAGGACAAATGTATATCGCTATTTAGGGTTTGACAGTTTTATTTCACAGGAAATTATGGATAAGCCGAAATATAAAGGATTTTATATCAGTGATGAGGAGCTTGCGCATCAGATAATCTCAGCCGCATCAAAAAAAGGCCAGCCTGATTTTATTTTTGCAATATCCATGCAGAATCACGGTCCTTATGATCTCAAGCGATATGACAAACTCGATTGTCCAGTTTCATCGGGATTGAGTACAGTAGCAGACCTGGAACTCAATTCATATATTCAGGGGACCATTGATGCTGACAAATCATTGAAAATGCTGACTCGTTATATTGATACCACTAAAACACCGACATTGCTGCTTTTCTTCGGTGACCATCTCCCCGGTTTCAGCAGATTATATAAAGAGACAGGGTATGGTGAGCGGGTTCGCACTGATACAGTCTGGGCACATACAACCCCATCAGTCTGGTATTCAAATTATAAACTCAAAAAATTCCCTGACACATTAATAAGCATGTGTTTTGTTCCTCTTCTGGTTACTCAGCAGGCAGGCGTTACTGTTCCAGTATACTATAAGTTTCTTAGCGAACTACGGAAAAAACAGCCGCAATTCAGTCTGGCACATTTAAACAGGGATACTGTTGGAAACGACAGCAGCAGTCTTCAACTGGACAGTATGTCACTATTCTCACGACTGTATGAGTATGATCTTCTATTCGGTAAACGATATGCAAGCCGGTTCTATGATGTGACACAGTCGTTTAACCTAAATTCCGCAGTAGATGAAGATGAAGCACCGCAGGTTTTTCCTACGGTGCCATATCAGAAGCGATAATCAGGGATGCCAAACTTTTTCAATTCTTCCATCTGGATATATTTCAAGGTAATAACAACCATGCTCATCGGGATTATAGGACTTCATAATTTGGAATACACGAAATGAATTATGATCTGAACTATCATAATGTGTAAATCCAAGACCCTGAAAGTATTGAGGATCTTTATATCCGTTGAAATGAACGACAGCCAGAAAATCCCGGGCACCGCCTTCATCATCACTCAATTTTAACCACTGCCCATCTTTTTGATACATAAGATATGAATCGGCACCTGAACCCTGGGCTTTTGATAGAACAGTGATATAAACATTACCACCAGTATATGGGCGGCCGCCTAACGTGATGGTTTTTATTGCTTTACCATTGTAAAGTGGCTCGAGTCCAGAATAGGTCCAGTCGCAGTAAAGGTTTGCTGTAAAACAGTTATCCGATGCATAGAAATCTGTATTGGAAAAAGTGAGGAATTCCTCTTTTGCAAGTGAAGGCATTGCACTTGCAAACAACATGCAAGAAGAAAGGCCCAAAACAACAGTTTTACAATTGCGTACCACATTAAACATAAAAACCTCCTATAAGGGTAAAGTGTTTAGGTGCTTTGTACAAACGTGCACAAGTTTTACAAGCTATTGAATTAATAATAACTTTAATCAATAAAAAATGGATGTGCTCTGATATTGATCTCTGCCCAGTTAATAATCAATTTCTCAAGGTCATCAGCAGACTCGGTTTTTGATCCTTTTGAAGAATTATTTCTGTAAAAATTATCAACAAACAGATCGTAAGAGCGATCATCGTCTTTGGCTTTTGCTACCGAAGATGCTGCAGAGAGAATTTTATTTTCCCACTGTAATCTCAAATATTGTTTAATTTCATCCTTGTAATCTTCAAAACAGACTGGTTTACCGTGCTTTCTTTCTATAAGGCAGATATTCCAGGTTCCAAAACTTAAATCGATCCAACCGGTACAGGAATCCTTCTTTAATGCTATTGTATTAAGGAGGATATTTGAAACTGCAAGAGGAAGCTGGTAATGATTACATTGTTCAGTTACAACATCACGATGAGTTGAAAGTAAAGTTTCAATTTGATTGGAAGTATCTTTTCTCAAAAGATCAGGTATAATTCTAATCGATAAGTTAAGAGTATCTTTTGGCTGGAAAGTATGTTTATTCTTTTGGAAAAAATCAAGAGCACTTTTATCTGAAACTATGATTTTGTTATCATTAAGTTCTGGAAGATATACTAATTGCGGTCGCGCATCTTTAAAGGGTGTCTCTTTGCGGATGTTATATCGGTATAGAAAAAGGCTGCAAAATCCCCAGGGCATTCTGATAATTTTGCTCCATTTGCCAGACTTGGCTGAATCTGCAAGCATCTTCATCTGATCTGCAAGGGAATCATAATGATATATATTTGTATAGTACCCGGGTTTTAAAACAGGATTTGTTTTATATCTGTGCTGATCGATATTAGCCGTAGAATCCTGACTGGCGAGCATAAGCACTTTTTGAAGCAAAATTGAATCTGTAGAGCATAGAACATTAAAAAGCGAATTATTTTTTTCTGAAAACATCTTATCATAATATTGCTGATACCTGCATTTAAGGAGAGAGTCGCTCAATTCGTTTTGCAATTTATCTATTGCGCGTATCGAAATGTTTTTCAGAGAATCAGAAAACAGGCGCTCTTTTTTTGCTTCGTTCCATTTCTCACGAATATATGCTTGTTCAGAAACTGAAAAAAGTATTCTTTTCCGAATATCTTTTGCTTCGTTATTCTTCGAGGCAGGCATGGTATCATTATAGAAATCAAGGTAATTACGCCACTTCCCGACATAAATGTTTTTTATTCTGTAATTGTATTCTTTTACGGTGAGAAGACACTCATTATTACTCATCAGTGTTAATAAGGGTGTAGTATCATTTTCCTTGCATAGTACTTTTTGTAAGACAGAATTGAATTCGTTATCTCTGAGTTCCTTTTTTTGTTTTTGCTCATCCTGGAAATATTTTGCGATATCCTCACTTAAAGGTTCTTTATATTCACCAGGCTCCTGGCTGAATGTACAATTATAAGTTAATACAACAATTGTAAACCATCTGTTAAAATTTGGTGAGGTAAACATATTAATTTTATATTCCTTTATAGGATGCATAACAATTGTAAAATAATATTGTTTAAAAAAAATGACAATATAAAAAGTATTTACAAGATTAAATATGGATGCAGCTGATTATCGGTTGTTTTTGAAATTTATGTCGGATATGCAGCTGTAAAATACATATAATAGAGTGCAAAAAAAACTATAAACAGGTTTATAGAGAGATACGAAGTAAGGGCCGAAAAGACACTGCTTCTCACATTCAGATAAAGACATGGAGACAGGAAGCCAGTTCAACAAATCAAAAACAGAAAGCTGATTATTTATGGACTTCTATGGATGATTTCTTATAGAGCAGAAACAATCATTGTAAACCTGCCTGAAGATTTTTATTCAAAAGCCATAGAAGAAAGCGAATGCTGGTAAAAAAAATTGGAAAAAAAAAGATGCGGATTTACAGCCTGGTTATGAAAAAAAGACTCTCATAGTGTGCGATTGCACTCGTTATAAACACCACGAGCAAATAAAGCTGTAGAGCAAATATGCCAACTTCTCAATGAATCGACACAGTTTTTCCAGGGAACAGAACAGGGTATGATATATTAAACGCTCTCTAATGGTGGTATTCAAACGGAGTAATGTATGGTTGGTGGAACCCTTGCGCCGGATTGCGTTTCTATCAACAGATCTGCTGACGCGCAGGCGTTTTTGCTTTTCAAGGAGATCTGGAGTCCTGAATTTTTAAAAAAACATACAGCCAAATTTGCCAATAAGATGTAAAACAAACCGACACATCCAGTTTTTTTTTACATGTTTTAGAAATAGACCAGCTGAAACATCTCTCTCCTGTTCCTTATTACATTTTTTTGATTTATCGGATGAAAGACTGTCAGGTTTTAAATATCCTCTCAAAAACCCTGTTAAACTTCGTATTAGATATAAGCAAAACTAGTTTGCCTTTGATCAAGATTATCTCGATAATAGATTAGATATCGGTATAAGTGCATTCTTTAACAGAAGCTTTCCAGGTCAAAAAAAGAGCAGCTATTGCAATAGTAATAATATCAAGTGTTTGTATTCAGCCTAAAAAAAACGGCACAGTATTTGCTAATAATTGGATGCCAACCAAACAACTTCATTAAAAAAAGTGAGAGGTATTTATGGTTAGATTACTTACAATTGCAATTCTATCGATTGCAACATTAAGCTTTGGTGATATTATCACTCAGACGTATAATTTTACACCCACCCCAAAAGATCTTGGCGATCTAGAACATAATTCAGCATCTCAATGGGGAATCAATCTTAATCTCAGTGAGGGAGAAATAATTACCGGGGCAAAGCTTGAAATATCGAATTTGTACAACTGGCATCCAAATGAATGGAATGCACTCTATATTTCCTTACTGAATACTGCTGATGAAGGTGTACAAGTTTTTACCGATTATAACTGGGGTTGGAACGAGCTGGCCAGTTATAATCAATGGGGCTATCATTTATGGGAAAATAAAACTGGCAAAGAAAATGATTATTTCGTTAGTTATGATGGAATTGGAATTGACAGAATAAATTACAACAATGGTCTTTTCAGTACTCGTAAGACTGATATCCTGACTGTAGATGGACATGCATCAACAACATACATTGAATACCAGGAAAATAATGGTGCTGGACATTGGAAAACCGAAACTGTCAATACATACAAAGCAGTGATTACATTTAGCGATTCTGAGTTGAAAAAGCTTCAGTCATACCTTGAAGATGGTAATTTTGGTTTTGGTGTTGATGCAGATTGTCATTTTTATAACAGCAACTTCAGTTTTTCAGTTACAACAGAGAGACCGACAAATGTACCTGAACCCGGTGTGCTTTCATTACTTGGTGCAAGTATTCTGGGGTTTGCTTTTATCAGAAGAAAAAAGTAACTGACCACATAGCAGAATCAATTCACAGGAGGACTTAAGTCCTCCTGCTTATTTCAAACACCAGACCTTAATTTTTCCATCCCCACAAATCCTGTCCGCGAAGTCCTGTTTTTACAATCTCCATAAATTTAATGAAAAAGCAACACATTGCATTTCATATAATTATCACAATGATAATTCCAGCATAGCCTTCAGAGATTTTTCAGCCTTTTTAGCAATTTCTTTTTCGATAACTATCAGCTCGCCACCAGTTCCGTCAAGAGCTTTCATCACTGAGGCAAGTGCGTTCTTTTTCATGTTAGGGCAAATCATATCATCTGACAAAGCATTAAATACCTTGCCCGGATTTGCCTTCTTCAGAGTATGTAAAATGCCTTTCTCAGTGGCAATGGTAAACTGAGTATTTGTGGAGCTTTTTACAAATTCGCACATTTCCCCAGTGGAAAAAACATGATCTGCCAGAATCCTGCATTCATGGGGAGCTTCCGGATGAATCAGGATAAGAGCATCAGGATATTTGGCTCTGGCCTTTTCAATCATTTCCGGAGTTATCTGATGATGAATGGGACAATAGCCATTCCATAAAACCATTTTACGCCCGGTCTTCTCCTGAACATATGATCCAAGGTGCTTGTCCGGAACAAAGATTATTCCTTTATCCTGAGGCAATTTCCGGGCAATCTTAACAGCATTGGAACTGGTACAACAGACATCCGAAAGAGCCTTGATTTCGACAGTCGAATTTACATAACACATTACCAGATAATCAGGATATTGTGCCTTGAGCTTAAGCAGATCCTCCGGTTTAATCATCTCTGCCATGGGACACCCGGCTTTCGGTTCGGTAAGAATGACCTGTCTGGAGGGATTAAGAACCGCAGCTGTCTCAGCCATAAATCTTACTCCGCAGAAAATAATCTTATCCGCTTTTGTTTTACTGGCCTGAACACTTAAACCATAAGAATCACCCACATAATCCGCTATATCCTGAATTTCCCCGGGTTGATAGGTATGTGCCAGAATAACCGCTTTTTCTTTCTTTTTGAGAGTCTTTATCTGAGACTGCATATCAGGTGTATTGACTCTTTTTACAAAAGGTGATATATCACGCAATTTTTCCACTATTGAGGGCATTACCTTTATAACAGCATCGATATCACTATCGGTAGTATATCTGCTCAGAGAAAAGCGGGTGGAACTGTGTGCAAAAGTATAAGGAACCCCCATTGCCCGCAGCACATGTGAAGGCTCAAGAGATCCGGTGGTACAGGCTGAACCAGATGATGCAGCAATTCCATTTTCATCGAGATGTAAAAGAATCGATTCGCCTTCAATAAATTCAAAACTGATATTGGTAGTATTAGGAAGCCGCTGTTTTTTGTGTCCATTGAGTTTTGCACCTGCACAGCGAACCATCAGTTCAGCTTCCAGTCTGTCACGCATTTGACGAACTCTGGTATTTTCTTCAACCATGTGTTTTCTGGCAAGTTCACAGGCGACACCCAGCCCCACTATATATGGAACGTTCTCAGTTCCTGCCCGCCATCCGCTTTCCTGATGTCCCCCATGAATGAGGGGTTCAATTTTGGTTCCCTTGCGTACAAATGCTGCTCCGATTCCTTTGGGAGCATGCAGTTTATGACCTGATAACGCAAGAAGATCGATCGATGTCTCTTTAAGATTGATGGGTATTTTTCCTGCTGCCTGAACTGCATCAGTGTGAAAAATACCACCACGGCTTTTCACTTTATCTGCAAATTCACAAACCGGAAAAATCACTCCGGTTTCATTATTGGCCCACATAAGACTGACAATCGTATCTTCATCGATTTTCAATCCATCCAGGACATCTTCACTTAGCATCCCATCACTATCTACTTCGAGCTCCACCAGTGCAGCCCCTTTTTTCTTGAGAAATCTGCAGGTATTGCGAACTGCCGGATGCTCCACAGTTGAAGTAATAATCTTGGAACGGGCTCCATGAACATCGCAGAATCCATTCAGTGCCAGATTATCACTCTCTGAGCCGCAACTGGTAAAAATGATCTCTTCAGGCAAAGCTCCCAAAAACTCTGCAACCTGCTCTCTGGCCTGTTCCACAAACCGCTTGATATTTCCTCCAAATCGATAAATGCTGGATGGATTACCATAACGATCTTTAAAAAATGGTAACATAGCTTCAAGTACTTCAGAAGCTACCTGTGTTGTAGCATTATTGTCAAGATAGATTGTTTTTTCACTCATTTTAAACCCTTTATACAGCCAAAACTTAACATTCAAATTCAACGTGATTTACTTAAACGGTCAGACAGCAGAATAAAATTCAGTATTGCTATTATAAAAATTGTGCTGCCTTTAAGAAATTTTATCGACTGGAAAAACATATTAACCAGTTTGTTTTTTTTCAGCATATGTGCGGTATGGAAAAAACCAGTCGCAGTATCGAGAGCAATAAACAAAAACCAGCCAAAAATCATGGGCATAATTATCCATTTATTTTTCATCGCCTACCTCCACATTTCCGATTTCTTTTTTAAGCTTTTTACCTGAATTCCGCAGTTGAGGTGGATGCATTCAACTGCGTATTTTAGGTTTAACCTGAAAACTGACGATTCAGGTTTAATTTTAAAATAAAACCCGACACAGAGTAACTGTTTATAATTAATTTTCATGAAATAACCAGAATCGTTCAAATTCAATACCAAAAAATATATGCCTCTTAAAATAGTATTTGCATTTTTGGTTTTTCTGATCTGGCTGTTTCCACTTAGGGCACAGGAAATAAAGCCTGATAGCCAGCCTCAGCTTCAAATGCTTACCAGATCCCAAAAAGCTGACAGCATCGCCAATAAAAAAGACAGTACTCAAAAGATCACTCAGGACAGTGCAAAGATAATCACTCCTGATATCAGATCCATACTTTCTGCAGACAGTTTACCTTTTGAGATCGTCCCCCACTGCGCCGTAGATTCCATAACGATGCTGATGCGTCATTCCGGTAAAAAAATTGATACTCTGGGAACCTTTTCTTCCCCCCCTTACCGGGCAGTCTGGAACTGTAAAAACATTCCGGATCAGGATCAGATACACCTGCAACCCGGTTATGTATTGTTCCATAAATCCGGCCTTAAAATCATCTCCCCCCCCATTAGCACACCGCTGGGTTCTTGACAGGAACAAGAAGATAAGTAAGAAAAAATACCACAGTTATCAAAAAGATGCACCTGATTCTGCCAGTATAGATGGACTTATAGACGACTGGAGAACTACCCATGCAACAAAAATTGGTAACATCGGATTTTTTAAGATTTTCTGGAGCGGTTCTCATATTTTTCTGGCAGCACGCATTTTTGACAGCTCCATAACTTATAAAGATTTCGTCGAAATTCATTTTGATCTTTATAATAACAAAAATGAATTCGCCGGTATAAACCACCGCAGTATCAGTTTCGGACCAAAACTTCGAAGCAATTGTTTTACTGTAAACCTGACTGACTCAGGATTCACTCTGGTCGACAGCATCAACGTACTTATCAGCCGTGAAATGCGTTGGTCAAAGAAAACCTATCCTGATGGGTACAGCATTGAAGTTTCCCTGCCTATTTTTGTGCTTTCGGATCTGCAATATCCTCAAAAAATGATCGGCTTCGATATATCGGTTATCGATGTTGATGATAACAGCGATAAAGAAACTTTTACCAGCTGGTCAGGAACAGAAATCACCAACCGCTATAACCCAAGTCAATGGGGCAATCTGATTCTGGAACAGGCAATGTATCCATTAAGATTGATGGTCTTAATTGGATTGACTCTCTTTTCAATTCTCATTGCTGCCGTTATTGTAATCCAACTGGTGCAATATTACAAAAACAGAAAAATTGATCTCAAAGACCAGCAGGGATATTCTGAATCCATGAATAATATCCTGCAACACATTCAACAGTCCATGTCAGATCCAGAGCTCTCAGCTGCAACTGTCGCTTCTGAACTTTGCAGTACACCAGAGGAAATTAACAGCATAATTCAAAAAGAAACTGACTGTACTTTCGAACAGTTCGTAAATTACCACAAAATAAAGACCGCACGGATGCTTCTGAGAGAAACTGAATATACTCTGGAGAGAATAGCAGAGATAACCGGATTAAGAAGCCTGGATAAATTCAATAAATTTTTTACCGAGTCAACCAGGGTGACTCCAGAAAAGTACCGGCAGAGAAAACTGGAAGAATCGGAAGATAACGATAATGAAAACGGATAATCGGAATCGATCAGAGAAAATTACCAAAGGATTTTAATTTTATTAAATGTATTGCTTTGCCCACCAATCTCTGTATGGGAAATCTGTTTGAGCTATAGCAGTTCGTATTTCATCAATATCAAATGGTACTTTTTTCATTTCAAACACAATCTGGGCCCCGGATAAATCCAATATACCGTATTCAGCCCATGGGCAAAGTAAAGATTCCTGCCCCTTGGCAAATTTATTATTGAATACACTGCCAACGCTTCCAGGATTGAGTATAAGCTTTCCTGATAATTTTCTAATCATTTGCTTGTGAGTATGTCCACAGACAAGAATAGGCTCATTAAATCCATTACAGTATGAATTTACTTTCTCTTCACATGTTTCTTGTGATATACCCTCGTGGTTACATATTGGCGTACCGTGAAAACATAAAATTCGCCTTTCAAAATTATCTTCTATTATGAGAGATTTCTTAAAATCTCGAATAAAATCAAGATGCTGTTCAGTTATCTGTTTAAGTGCCCATATGTTTTGATGAAATATTTCTTCAGAAATGAGACTTAACATTCCCAATTGAGAATAATCAATGAGTGGTTCATCATGATTACCCAGAATGAATTGGCAATCTATCTTCTGTAAAAGCTCAATGACTTCCCGTGGTTGGATACCCAATGAGACAACATCACCTAAACAAACTATAGATCGTACATTACTTTTTTCAATATCGGAAAGTACAGCTTTCAAGGCTTGATAATGCCCATGAATGTCTGAAATGAAAGCGATTCTCATTACATACTCGCCTGTATTCTTTTCTTTAACATCTTTTTGGCTCTCTCGCCGTATTCTCTATGCATTGTCGCATAATCGAAAGTACATCCACTACATTGACAGGCTTAACCAGATAAGCTAGCGGTTTCAAGTCCATAGCCTTACGAAACACTTCACCATCCGAATACCCACTGATAAATATAATGCGGACATCTTTGTTTACAGCCATAATTTCCCTGGCCGCCTCGATACCGTCAAATTGACCGATCAGCCGAATATCCATGAGAATAAAATCAGGTTTTTCCCTTGTCGCTAATTCAACCGATTCATCCTTTGTTGATGCCACACCGCAAACCGAGAATCCTCCGGCTTTCATTCTTAACACCAGCGCCATCATTATAGCTGCTTCATCATCTACGACCAATACAGAAGGAGGAGAATGCATGCTTTAGATTCTTTCATTATATAAATTTTCAGGTAAATGAATAGACCATCTCAAACCATTATCTGTCTTGACATCAACAGTGCCATGAAGCTGATGACGCGTGATCTGAAAAACAAGCTGGACACCAAGGGTCGTCGCCTTTGTGATATCAAGACCCTGTGGAAGACCAACACCATCATCCCTGAGAATAAATTCAAGGCAGTTGTCTTCTGTTCTATGCAGTCCGATATCAACTGTGCCCATACGTTCACCTGTAAACGCATGCTTGAAACAATTTGTAAGCAGTTCATTGATAATCAAACCCATGGGGATCGCGGTGTCGATGAGCATCTTTACTTCCTCGATGTCATATCTGAGGCATACACCAACGGGTGAAATCCTGCTGCCGATCATTATCAATTGGGCCAATTCAGTGATATAGTCCCGCATATTAATACGAGTGAGACTTTTGCTTTTGTAGAGCATCTCGTGCGCCAGCGCCATGGTACGGATACGCGAAGTAGTGTCCTCGACTATATGGTCCAGCTTGGGATTCTGTATCGTTGCAGCCTGTAATTCAAGGAACGAAGATATTACTCCCATGTTGTTTTTGGTACGATGATAAATCTCCTGCAACAGGATTTCTTTTTCGCGTAAAGAACTTTTCAACTGTTCAAGGGCTCTTTTGTGTTCCGTAACATCTATGATTGTTACCACGATCTTAGGTTTGCCTTTAAGATAAATACGGACAAGCGCAACTTCGGAATCGAATAAGATCCCATCCTTGCGCTTGTGACGCCACTCGAAAAGCTGTGGCTTTCCTGCGAGTGCCTCCCGTGTGTAACATTTCGCCTTCTCAAATGATGATGTCCCGTCGGGTTGCGTTTCAGGAAATACCTCCCAGGGTTTCATTTCTCCAAGCTCTTGTGCAGAAGCACCAAACATTTTTTCAGCACTGGGATTTGGATTGGTCAGACTGAAGGGTTCAGTGATAAACAAAGCAAATGGTGAGCTCTCGAAGAACAGCCGGTATCGTTGTTCGCTTTCGTACAACTCTTCCTCAGCCTTCTTGCGTTGCGAGATATCAGTGGAAATCCCACCGACAGCGTAGATCCTCCCTTTCGTGTCCAGAAGAGGAAATTTTGTCGTGAGCCATGTAATTGAGCGATCATTTAGTTGATAGTACTCTTCAAATTCCAACGCTCGGCCTTCCTTGATAATCTGGTGATCATTCTCCTCGTGCCAGTCTGCATCTTTTTTCGGCATAAACTCGTGGCGTTTCTTTCCTATTAACTGTTTCTGTGTGGAGTTGAACATTTTCTCGATAGCGGTATTTGCTAACAAGAAGCGCCCTTCCAGATCGAAGGCATAGACAACTGAAGTCGTGTTGTCGATGATACTCTGAGTCAGCCTGTGGGCTGCGGCTTCCGCATCCTCCGCCTGCTTACGCCCGGTAATGTCGACCAATTCAATTAGTAAGCGTACCACCTCATGATCCGCATTATGTATTGGAATTACCGTGTAGCTGATCCAGCGTGAATCACCAGTCTTTTTTCGAATAAATGTGGCAATGAAATCTTTCACATAGTCTCTTTTGACTGCCCGCGATGCAGGCCACTCTTCAATAGGTATCACATTGCCTTCTTTATCGAGAAAATCGAACTCTTCAAAATATTGCGGCAAATGTGCCCAAATTTCAGAATTGCTCTTGAACCCATGCCAGACCAGTGCGGTCTTGTTGAAGGCAATTACTGTTCCTTTGTTATCCATTACAATAATGCCGGTACTCATGTTGTTAAAAATAACCTGCAACTGTTCCCGTTCAAACCATAGCGCCTCCTCGGCCTGCTTACGCTCGGTGATGTCCCGGACCATTAAGAGCTCTTGTGTAGGCTTTCCCATAGCATCCCGGATGACCGACCCAGATATTCTGACCCATATTATGTTCCCATCCTTTCGGAGGTAACGTTTATCGATTTCGTAATGATCACGCTTACCATCGAGTACCTCGATAACCAGCTTGTTTTCAACCGATAAGTCATTCTCAAATGTAATTTGTTTGAAGTTCATACCTATCAGATCATTAGCTTCATAACCGAGCATCTTACAGAAAGCAGGATTCACATATTCCAATTTGCCACCCAGATCAGCAAGTGCAATCCCAGCAGACCCGTATTGACAAACTGCGCTAAATCTCTCCTCGCTCTTTACCAGTGCATCTTCAGTCTTCTTGCGAGTAGTGATATCATTGTAGATACTCGCAACCTGGTATGCCTCCGGTTGTCCATAACGAAACGCATACACATCATACCAACAGCCCGGCTCTATTTCCTGGTTGATAAAATGCCTGGGTTTACCAGTTTTTGCAATAGTGCCGTATGCTTTAAACCAGTTTTTTTCATGTGAAGGACTAAGCTCTTTCATTGTCTTGCCAACAGCGTTTACAAGCCCGGACAATTGTTCAAATGCCGCATTGGTTTTAATGAACCGGTAATCAATCGCAGAACCTGCGTTATCGAACAGCACCTCTATAACGCTGTATCCTTTATCGATTGAATTCAACAACACCCGGTACTGATACTCCGATTGTCTCAGTGCTTCGATTTCGTCATCAAGCGGTGCAGCTCTTTCAAGGCTGACTAAATCATTCTGCTGTGACAATACAAGATCTTCCAGTTGATCACGATTGAGACGGCGCATCTCCTCGCGCGTGAGAAAGTTGTGTTTCTTACCACCATTTGATGCTGACATCAGGTATTCTCCTACTCAAATACTCTCATCTTATAGAATATGGATTCTTTTCCTTGTGTCGTGGTCTATTGCCTTTAAATGGGCGAATATTAAGATAATAAATTTTGTTTATCGTTACAATATGGAAGAAAGCTGATTTTCAGATTAACAAAATAGCCACCATCCATGGTACTCTGGCAGTTTACCGGTACAGAGTTTTACTATTACTGCGGCAATTAAATATTACTCATACTTCGACCCTCCTTCGTAAAACTACGGAGGGTATGAGCGTAAATGAAAACTTCTAACCCGTTACAATTTAAAAAATGGGTAATACTTATTTGCAGGAATAATAATTTTTCATTTCCCGAATTTTGATATTCAAGATTCGTTATTCGATATTCGATATTATCCTAAATTGTCCATTAGATGAGATACTATTTCGTTCAAAAATCTTATACAAACACAGTGCACCATCAAAGCTCCACGCACATCTTTGGCTCTTTTAACCTAAATTCCGCCAAAATGTTTGTTATAATGGGCACTTATGATTTGTTAATGCAGTTGCAAATACTTTATCAATAAGGATCTTAACCCGGTGTCATCTTGAAATTTCTGATATTTGAAATGCAAACGATCCAGAATATCGTTTGCATCTTCATCCAGATTCAACAGGTAAGTAGGTACCAATTCATCATTGATATAGGCAGGATCACAGAGTGCAGGGTCCGAAAAACTCATATAGATCCTGCAGGTCAACGGCCTTACCTGGTAGATCATACATGAACCGTCTTTATTACAAAGCGGGCACAATCTTTTCATTTGATAATACACCGAGAGCAGCAGATCTATTTCATCGATTTCCTGTTCTTCTGCCTGCGCACCGGCCAACCTGTTCTGTACGATTTTGTAAAGCCGCTCCAATTCTCTCAGATCTTCAACACAGGTATTTACAATTTCAGTTATTTTTCCTGGCATGTTTGAACTGATATAATGCGCAATGATTTCCGCTTCGAACGAATTTACATCCTCCACCCAGTGAAAGCAGCAATTATGGCAGCCTTTGTGGCAGGTACAGGAAATGGATGAGTTTTCCAGAATTGCAGACTGGTATTTCTCAAATAACTCCAGTGTATTGTTAAAAAGGCTTCTGAACTGCAAATCCAGGCATGATGAGAAGTTACTTTTTTCCAGAAGAATCAGATTAGAAATAATCTGGCTATGAATTTTTTTAGCAGCCTGCGGGACAGGTATTTTCTCTCCATACAATTCTGATGGCAAACTGGTCATATTATTGAGGTAATCGGATGAAAAGGTTACTATAGTGCAGCGATAGTCCTGCTGAAACAGAAGGTGAGAATTCGTAGACCGAACCAGCAATATTGTCCTTGTTTTTTGTCCAGCACCCTGAAAAACCGATCCTAAGATCAAGCAAATTTCTGAAGTAAAAGCCGGCATTCATACCTGTACAGAATGTTTTTTCCATAACGTCTGGGGAATCATCGGGTAATCCTGGAACCTTTCCGGGTTCACTGTCCCGCCACCTGCTCAAGACATTGCGAATTCCATTTCTCTGGAAGGCCAGCTCCGCAGTTCCATACCAGAAGTTCCTGCCTACTACAGTAAAGCCGGTACTGAACCGGTCTCCATCATTGGATGGTGCCCCCAGACTCTTACCATTATAAGTGTAGCGTTCGCCAAGATCTGCATTCATATCAGTTACGGTGTAAAGCCACTGGGAATGGCGGCTGAACTCGGTTTTCAGCAGATGTTCAAATGGAATCTTAAAAGGATTATTCCAATATATACCCATATCGATTCCATAGTGAGCAGGTTCTTTATCGGTTACCAGTTCATTATCAACCTGAAAATCATCCAGCAGCACCTGTCCCTTCAAAGTGATAAACTTTACAAACGGATGAACATTCCATTGAAATGCCAGCATAAGATTTCCGGCACCTTCCTGATTGGTATTAACTACCGTATAAATAGAAACCGGATTTAAGTAATGCATGTCAGGAAAAGATTTCTCTCTGGAAAAAACGACTGCTTCACTTACTCCCAAAGTTGCCCATTGCCCGAAAATCAGGTTGATTGAATGTGCTGTTAAGAAACGATTTGTCTGGTATCCATTATCTGTGGCATAATACCTTTCACTGTAAAAAGGAGCAAACAGATGCCTGAATTCAAAAAAAGAGGAATGGATCTGCCATTCAAAAGCATCATAACTGTAGGGGTTTGCAGAAAGAATGAGGCTTCGATCAGAAAACGGTCCCCAGTTTCGCTTCAAGCGACCCAGTCGAAAGAAACCATATTTCCAGTCCAGCTGCATATAGGCATCCTCAATACGTGCTCTGACAGCCCTCTGAGTGTGTGCAGGGTAGAGCGGATCATCCTCATACCTTTTATCTGCATCCACAGTCTGACGAATCGATAAATTCCTGAATCTCAGATTATTCAGTAGATCAATATGATAGTAACCTTCATTTTTATTCTGATCTGAAGCTGCCAAAAAACCACCTTCAATATTGGGTTCAATAAACCAGTGATTGAGGTTTAATTTGTTGCTGGTTATCCAGAGAGAGGAATCAAAAATAGAAAAATCAGATATATCGTCCCAGAACATACGGCTGGCAGAACCATTTGAGAGCCCCATCTCTGAAGCTATAGTAAAAAATGGCTGACGCCAGTTTTCAAGCTGAAAGCCAAGACAGGTAAATGGAATCAGAAAAGCAAGCAGGTAACCTTTAAAAAGCGCTGTCTCTTTCAAAAACGACCAGCACTGTTTTTGCGATGATTTTGATATCAAGCCAAATGCTCCAATTATCAATATATTTGAGATCCAGTTTAACGATTTCATCGAAATTAGTAATCTTATTACGTCCGGAAACCTGCCACAACCCTGTAACACCCGGGCGAACACTGATACGGCGATGATGCCATTTCTGATACTTGGCAACTTCATCAGGAGTTGGAGGTCTGGTGCCCACTAAAGACATTTCACCTTTAATTACATTTAAAATCTGAGGTAGTTCATCAAGACTGAATTTACGCATGAATTTCCCGACCAGAGTGACTCTGGGATCATTTTTCATCTTGAAAACCGCACCTTCACACTCATTCTGTTCTAAGAGTTCCATTTTGCGTTTTTCTGCATCCATAGACATAGAACGGAATTTATAAATCACAAATCTTTTACCATTTTTTCCTACTCTGACCTGCTTAAAAAATACTGGTCCTCTTGAGGTAAGTTTGATAGCCAAAGCTAAAACCGGATATATCAGAATTAAAACCATCATCCCAAAAACACCGCCTACCAGGTCAAACATTCTCTTGAAGAGCATCTGGTCTGGATCCAGCTCCACAGTATGCGAAATAAGGGTTGGACGTCCCATGAAATGATGGTACTGCCATTGAGCAAAACTGGTTGCACTGGATAGGTTTAAAAGGACTCTGGCCGGACGCCCCATTTCTTCACATACACGAAGATATTCATCCACCAGAAAGCCATCACGTGTCACTTTACGCGGAATGCAGAAAAGCACCTCTTCCACATAGTAATTTTTCAGCACCTCTTCAAATTCACTCACTTTAATGCTTAAATCGAGTTTACAAATCACCCTTATTCCCCATTCGGGATGAGAGATGATCTCATGATTTATCTGTGATGCCAGACGGCCTCTGCCAAAGATTATAATAGGCGTAGTGTTATGGTTTTTTCTGCGTAGCCAGACAATCCCCCGTTTTATAAGATATTTCTCAGCTGAAATGAAAACAAAGGAAAACAAGGCAAATGTCATATATAGAAATCTGCTGTCAAAACTATTCGGCAAAATATAAAGTACCGATGCACCCAGTATTGCCGCAGAGATAAAAATCATTAAAATCCTGCTGAATAAACCACTTATCCAGTTAAAGTTCAAAACCGAAAGCAGTGATCGCGTCCAGGCAAAATAAAGATAGAAAAAAATGAAACCTGCTACCATAATCCAGTAATTATAGATCGGAAATAGAGTACGATACCCCGAATTGATGGTGTATGCCAGGTAAAAAGCCAGAACACAAAGCATACAGTCGACCGCAGCAATCGCCTGTTTCACAAATGAAGAATGTTCTTTAAGCATATCAATATTCCAGATGGCTATCAAAAACTATAACTGAATAAGATGATTTCATTGATTTCAAAATAATTACTACCCACCTTGATCGTACAAACATAGATCAGTATAAGGTTTTGAATGACTCAGTAAGAGGTTTCAGACATAGGGCAGGTAAAAACCAACCACGTAATAAGTCCTTATTCACACTTGCAGAACCACAGCCTTTTTACTTCAATTCTTTCAGCAAACAGATACATAAGTGAAGATTGATCCGATTAAAGCCGATTAACTATCTGATTTATTACCAAAGATACCTTTTGACTCAGCATGTCTATACCATCTTCGTTTAAAATATATTTCCAGGTCTTAGTAGAAGGAGGCAAAAAGGTACTTTCCTGCAAAATCATTCTTTGTTGTAGCAGTTCTTTTGTAACATTGGGATTTTTTTTAAATATACGATCCAATCTCAATACTCCCGGTGCATCGACCCAGATTCTGTAATCAAACCAGCTGTCAATGTTCCACAATGGAATCAAAGCTGCATCAAGAACTATAATCTCAGGATCAGGATTTGTCATAAGCTCCCTGAGCTTTTCAAGAAGCGGTGGGTGAACAATTGCATTAAGTCGCAACAGAGATTCTTTTGAGCTGAAAACGATGGAACCCAGACGGGAGTATGAAATTTTTCCATTCTCTGAAATCGAATCGCCGAATTCCAATAACAGCTTATTTTGAATCTGCGGTTGACTTTGCATCAAAGATTTTGCTTCAGCATCTGCATTTATCAACAGTGCACCGGCATCTGCGAAAAACTTTGAACAGGTGGTTTTACCCGAACCCATATAACCAGCTATTCCAACACGAATCGAAGCCATTTAAAACTCATTTATGATACTTGATGACAGTAACCCGGTTTCCGTTATCATTGAAGATCATATTGTCCACATAATGACGGACAATAAAGAGCCCCCGGCCGCAATCTTTGACCAGATTATCAGGAAGAGTAGGATCGGGTACAGTAGCAGGGTCAAAACCTGAACCTTCATCCATAATTGAAATTATTGCACTGGATTTATCTACAATATGACCCATGATCACTTTTTTGGAATAATCCTTTTTATTACCATGAAGAATTGCATTTACTAACAGCTCGGTCAGCGATATTTTCATTTTCCTGATGGCATCATCAGTATAGCCACAGGAGTCCATGTTGCTCAATATAACAGCAATAGCCCTGTCCATATCCTCATAGTATCTGAGAAACTGCAGATAAACCGGATCATCCATTGAAAACCCCAGTTTCTCCTTAATTTGATTTTTCCTGGATAGAGTCAATATTTCCACGGCTAAAGCGGTGATATCATCTTCAAAGCGATTCTCATCTTTTTCATTGATACATTTACTTCTAATTTTGCCGATGAATTCATCCGGTGTACCTTTGTAAAGAGTTTCAGTTATCGATTTTTCCAAAGCACACCGTTCAGGAAATTCATTATCGGAAAAGCAGTGATAGACACCATCTGTAAACATTAAAAGACAATCACCGGGATTAAGATATACAAATCGTTCCTCAAAAAAACCATCCTCAAGAACCCCAACAAGAGTACCCTGAGTTTTCAGCATCTCTATTGAATTCTGAGATCTTCTATAAATCACCGGGTAAGGATGACCGGCATTGCAATATGTAAGCTTGTTATCGTGAAGATCTAAATATCCCAGAAAAGCAGTTATAAAACAGTTTAGAGATAGTCTCCTGATATCAGCATTTACCTGTTCCACCGCAGCACCCGGAGAAAAACCTGCCTTCATATAAGTGGAAAAACTGATCTTGGCAGTAGCAGACATCAATGCCGCCTGAACTCCATAACCAGCCACATCGATAACCATAAAGGCAATAATGTTTTCTGAAATCTGAACTACATCAAACAGATCTCCACCAATGCGTTTGCAGGGAGCATAAAAAGACCTTATCTCCAGTTCCTCTGCAACTGGTAAGATCTCAGGTATCATGGCAGCATGAACTTTGCCGGCTACCAGCAGATCTGCAGCACTGGAATCCTCAAGCTTATTTAAAGAATGCTCTTCAAAGCTTTGCACATTGAGTCCGGATGAATGATTTATGGCTTAATAAGGTAATTTCAACGAATGATTCCATAATTTTCATAACCTCAACAAATTATAATAATTTTCCAAACTAAAGTCTAATACTACCTGAGTTTGCCATAAAAAAATGGTGCAGGTAATGAAAATAACGGCCAAGTCATTGAATTAAAAGCCTTTAACCTGAAAACTGAATATTTGTGAGCCAGAGTCAATCGTATAATTTTCAGGCCAGAAGATTTTTGGCAATCATAATCTGTTCTTTGACACTCTTTGAGCCTGTACCACCATAAACATTTCTGGCATCGATAGCATTCTGCCAGGAAAACACCTCCAGAACATCAGCAACAAATAAATCAGAAAAGCCACGGAGCTGCTCTACTGTCATTTGGTTCATTTGAAGTTTATTCTCGATACAATGTGCAACAATTTTTCCAATCACCTTATGTGCATGACGGAAGGGCATACCTTTTCGAACCAGATAATCGGCAAGATCGGTAGCCAGAAGAAACGGATCAAGATCATTGGAAATGTTGCCGGTGTTTATTTTCAAGGTGGCAATTACCTGGGCAAAAACCTGAAGAATCAGATCAAGCTGAAAAAAGCTGTCAAATAAAGGTTCCTTGTCCTCCTGCAGATCTTTATAGTAAGTCAGGCCCACACCTTTTAGAGTCGTCGCAAATCGCATATAATTTCCAACGAATCTTCCACTCTTACCACGAATAAGTTCCAGAGAATCCGGATTTTTCTTTTGAGGCATGATACTTGATCCGGTAGACCAGGCATCATCGAGCTCTGTAAAGCCAAACTCCCGTGAACACCAGATTATCAAATCTTCAGCATACCTGCTAAGATGAATCCCTATCGAAGCAGCAACCGAAAGTGCTTCAAGAATAAAATCTCTTGAGGAAACAGCATCTATACTATTTTGTGAAGGTTTGGAAAATTCCAGCCGATCAGCCAGACTGAACCTGTCTACATTAAAACCGCTCCCTGCCATTGCGCCAGCACCCAGTGGCATTATATCAGTAGTCTCAATCGCATGCAGCAACCTGCTTTTTTCACGTTCCAGAAGAAAGAAAAAGGAAAGCCAATAGTGAGAAAGTAAAATTGGCTGGGCCTGCTGCAAATGAGTAAATCCTGGAATTATTATCTCTGAATCAGTTTCAGCACGGCAGATTAAAACATTCTGAAGGTTAACAACCGCATTAAAAGTCTGTTTAAGCACTTTTTTTACATATAATCTGCAATCGGTAGCAACCTGGTCATTTCGTGAACGCCCAGTATGAAGCCTGGCGCCAGTGTCCCCGATTCTTTGAATCAATACCCTTTCCACAGCCATGTGGATATCTTCATCCTGGGGTAGAAATTGAATTAAGCCCTTTGAATAATCTGACAAAATATCTTCAAGGCCTTTTTTTACCACTTCGTATTCATCAGCAGTAAATACTGCGATTTCTTTTAAAGCCGCAGCCCAGGCAATGCTTCCCCTGATATCCTCTTCAATCAGTGTCTTATCAAAAGGTAAAGAATTATGAAACTGCTCCATCAAACGATCTGATGGTTTACTGAAACGTCCATCCCACATTTTCATAGAGAAACGCCCTTCACTTTCATTTGCAAATTAATTCTGCCGTTCCATTCATTCTCGTCCAGACTGAAGGCCAGATTAATCGAAGAGGCCCGGCAGATTTCATCATATCTGTCTGCAAAATTAAACCCTATGGCATCCATACTAACCCCATCACCAATAACCATCATCTTCAAATGATTCTGACCAACAACTCTGGGGCTGTATTTCTGCTTCAAATTTTTACAAAAAAAAACCGGTCGCATATTTCCAGGCCCAAAGGGAGCCATCTCATTAATTATGCGAAAGAATTTCGGACTCAGTTGGGAGAGATTGATTTCTGCATCTGCGATAACCTGAGGAACCAGATCATCAGCATTAATAACCTTGCTGACAACCTGATTAATTCTTTCCCTGAAAATATCGATGTTTTGACATTTTATACTCATACCCGCCGCAGCAGCATGCCCACCGAACCCTTCGAGTATATCGGAACACTCATTTAAAACGCTAAGCAGATGCAATCCGGGTATACTTCTGCCCGATCCCCTGGCCAAACCATCCGGACCAATGGAAAAAAGAATTGAAGGACGGTGGAATTTATCTACCATCTTGGATGCAACAATACCAATAACCCCCACATGCCAACTCTCCCTGCCCAACACCAGAACAAAATCCCTGTCTGGAGAACTGTTGTTTTCGACCCAGGATACAGCCTCCTCAGCGACAGCATTGTCTAGAGCTCTTCGCTCCTGGTTGGTTTCCCGTAATTGCATAGCTGTCTGAGCAGCAATCTGAGGGTCATCAGTCAACAGCAACTCAACACCTTTTTTAGCATCACCTAACCGTCCACCCGCATTTATGCTGGGAGCCAACTGAAAAACGACTTCAGAGGTAGATATTTTTTTCCCGGTAAGCCCCTGTAAATCAATTAAGGCCTTCAGACCAGCATGTGAGGTATTGTTAAGAAGCTGAAATCCATAGCGGGCTATAATTCTGTTTTCACCCAGCAATGGCACAATATCTGCAGCAGTGCCTAAGGCTACAATGTCCAAAAACGGAAGCCATAACTGTTCATCTTTCCCGCTATATTTGGCCAGGGCCTGGCAAAGTTTCAAAGCGACACCAACTCCAGCCAGATTTTTATCAGGATATGCGCAGTTATTTACTTTAGGATTAAGAATAGCAAATGCATCCGGAAGAGATTCTTTGGGTTCATGGTGATCGGTAATGATCATATCCATTCCCAATTGTGCAGCGACAGCGGTTTCATAATTAGCAGTAATTCCACAATCTACAGAAATAACCAATTTGGCATTGCTTGAGGCAATTTGCCGGATTCCACATTCAGAGATCCCATAACCATCTATTAAACGATTGGGAAGAAAATATTCGCAGTTGGCTCCTAAACGTTTCAACACCTTAAGAAGCAAAGCAGTAGAAGTTATCCCATCTACATCGTAATCCCCGTAAACTGCAATCTTTTCACCATTGCTGATAGCATCCTGGATTCGGACAACCGCCCGTTGCATATGTTCAAAAAGAAAGGGGTCATGAAACTGAGATATATCCGGCCTGAAAAAAGTCTTACACTGCTCATAGGTGCATAAATTACGCCCGACAAGTATTGAAGCAATTCCTGATGGTACTTTTAATTCTTGTTGTAAACGAGCCACCACAACCGGATCGGTCTCTCGCACCAGAATCCGCTCTCTGGGCGAGCAAATTGATTTCATGCTATTTTCGCTCCGGATGAAACCAGCTTATGAGGCTGAATTAATACCATAGAACCATCTGAATTCTGTGCAGTAAGAAGCATCCCTTCGGATTTGAGTCCAAAAAGAGTAGCAACTTTGAGGTTTGCCAATACCACAACCGATTGTCCTTTCAACTGTTCAGGCGAATAGCATCCCGCAATACCGGCAATTACCTGCCGCTGCTCTTTTCCAATTTCTACCTGAAGCTTAAGCAGTTTTTTTGATTTTTCTACTGGTTCAGCAGCAATAACGGTTCCAACCCGCAGATCACAGGTCTTAAAAATCTCCACATCAATAGTTCCGTCTTTTTTCAGTGCGTTTTTTTCGCTTACAGTAAAGAGTGACTGGACATCTTCTTTTTCCAGTGGTTTGACCAGTTTTTCTGTAGGACCAAGAATTTTATTTTTTAAAGAAAAGCGATAATCTTCCCATGAGAATGTCATAGAAAGCTGTCGCTCAATCCTGGCAGACAACTCCGGAGTAATCGGTTTGATAAACACCGCAATAGCTTTTATCAAATTAATGCAGGTAACCATTACCACTGCAGCTTTGACTTGTTGGGTTTTGATAGAATCCCAGGGCTTGTTATCCTGATAATATTTATTTCCCAGGTTTCCCAGTGAATGGATTTTTTCCACTACCAGTTTCAGTTCACAATTTTCATAAAATCTGCAAATCTCAGATGCAGCTTCATCGACAATCCTGGAGATCTCATCATCCCAGGGCAGATCAGGGATTTTATTATCAAAATACTTTTCACAAAAGACTAATGTTCTATGGTGAAGATTTCCGATGTTATTGGCCAGAGTAGTATTGATCCGGTTAACAAACTCCTCTGCGTTTAAATCAATATCAGCAGTATTAGGCATCAGCTTAGCTCCGAAAAAGAATCTTAAATACTCCGGAGCCTGAGGATGAGTTAACTTTTGCAGATAATCCTTTGCAAGAATGAATGTACCTTTGGATTTGGACATTTTCTCACCCTGGATATTTAAAAAGCCATGAACCATAATACGGGAGGGCAGTTTGAAAGCTGAATTTTTAAGCATAACCGGCCAGAAAAGAGCATGGAAGTAGACGATGTCTTTACCGATAAAATGAATGATTTCCGCATCACTCTCAGGTGTCCAGTAGTCCTCGATTCTTTTGGCGTTTTCTTTACACCATTTTTCCGTAGTGGAAAGATAACCGACCGGTGCATCCATCCATACATAAAAATATTTGTTCTCGGTCCCCGGAATTTTAAAACCGAAGTAAGGCCCATCCCGTGAAATGCACCAATCATGCAATCCCTGATCTATCCAGTGTTTCACATAATTTTTAATTTCATCCTGTAATACATTGGTATTTTCCACATATTCTTTTAAAAAACTGCTGCAATTGTCTAATTGTACATATAAATGACGGGATTTGCGAATCTGAGGTTCATTCCCACAAATACAGCAGCGCGGCCTGATCAGCTCTACAGGTTCATAAGTAGCCCCACACGATTCACAAACATCACCGTATTGATCGGCTGCTTTACAGCGGGGACACACTCCGATAATAAAGCGGTCCGGAAGAAACCGGTTATCATGGTCACAGAAAAACTGGTCGATTTCTCTTTCCACAACAAGATCATGCTTTCGCAGATTAGCATATACCAACTCAGCATACTTGCGGTTTTCTTCTGAGTTGGTGGAATAAAACAAATCGAAGCTGATATCAAATCCGGCATAATCACGCATGTGATCCTGTCTGACCAGAGAGACTAATTGCTCAGCAGAGATACCTTTTTTAAGTGCGGAAAGTTCTATGGCAGTCCCATGAGTATCATCTGCACAAATAAAGAGAACCTGATTTGAGCGAAGTTTCTGAAAACGGACAAAAATGTCAGTCTGTACCGCCTCCAGCAAGTGCCCCAGATGAATATCTCCATTGGCATAAGGTAAAGCACAGGTAACCAGAAAGCGCTTGGGAGTAAAGGACTGTTCAGGTGACATTTTCTATGGTTCCTTTTGCCAGCTCCTCAGGGGTAAACCACTCCTGCCCCCCCTCCTCATAATTTACCAACCCCTTTTCCTGAAAGATATTGATAAAAGAGAGAATGCCGGTTTTTCCATTAAGGGTTATTTTACAGCTTAATGGAGGAAAATTCTTAAAAATATCCAGATAAGTATCATTTTCAAACCGCATACAGCAAAGGAGGCGTCCACAGTTACCGGAGATTTTGCTGGGATTGAGCGCGAGCTGCTGGTCTTTGGCCATCTGAGTAGTAATCTGCTCAAATTCATTGAGAAAAGCACTGCAGCACTGTTTTCTTCCGCAAACACCGCATCCGCTGATCCGTTTTGCCTCATCTCTGACTCCAATCTGGCGCAATTCAATGCGTGTTCTGTAAACAGATGCCAGATCTTTGACAAGCTCTCTGAAATCAACTCTTTGAGCAGCAGTAAAATAAAAGGTGATTTTACTGCCATCAAATTGTATCTCTACATCTACAAGCTTCATGTCCAGATTGTAATCTTTAATTTTATCTCTACACACATTAAAGGCGGCTGATTCCTTTTCCTTATTTTTCTGAAGCGTGTCCAAGTCTTCAGGAAGAGCTTTCCTTAATATGCTGCGGGTCTCTCCCTTTCCCCGCTTAAGCCGGACCAATGATCCTACCAGTGAGGATTTACCCAGATCCAGCCCCCGTTCAGCCTCCACCACGACATATTCACCTTCGACTATATCCAGATCGTTACGGTCCCGGTAAATTGCTCTACGCTCTCCCTTAAAGACCACTTCTACCAATTTATTATTTTTGCCCATTGAGAATCTCCATCGCCGCTATGGCAAAATTGACCAGAATCAGAGAGATATTTACCCTGGCTCTGATATGTTTTATCGCCTTTTCGCACAATTCCACCAGTGATTCAAGTTGATCTGGTGAACTTACCCTGTTAAGCTCCACCGTAAAAGATCTGTCGCCCATAATATAGTTTTCAGTTCCTTCGATATTTTTTAAAAATGCGTTACGAAGCAACCTTATCATATGAACAAACAATTTTTCATAAGTACTGTCATTATTTAAAACACATATCATATCAATCATTTCAGAAAGGGCCAACCAGTTCTGTCCAGTGCAGAGCTTCCAGAACTCAGAGGCATTTTTTATTAACTGCTGATCGGAATTTTCCAATAAATACAGTGACTGTCCCAAAGATCCTGTACACACCAGTTCATCCAGACGCGGGTCATCGGGCTGCAATGAGAATCGTTTTACCAACTGTGAATGTAACAGTTCCGGTGCCAGATATGCAAACCTGAGGATCTGACAACGGGAAACTATAGTGGGAAGCACCGCATGAATGCGTTCAGTTAAAAGCAGCATCAGAGTACCGGAAGGCGGTTCCTCCAATGTTTTGAGCATGGCATTTGCGGCCCCCTTCTGCAAGCTGTCTATCCCGTCGATTATCACGATATTTCTTCCGTTGTCAACAGCGCCTCTGAGAACGGCATGATTTACCTCACGAACCCACTCCAGCGGAATTGAAGGCAGCCCGGAAAAGATCTGCTGTTTATATGGATCAGCAATACGCTGGCGAATGCTGGTGGAAAGCAAATCCCAGCCGGCCTCGGTTAACCCATCACCAGATTTGTGTTCCTTTTCAAACACCATAGGCATCAGTATATGAAGACAGGGGTGAGCAAAATGAATGATTTTTCTGCAGGAATCACACTCATAACATGGCCTGTTTTCAGATGCACTACATAAAAGTGTCATGGCCAGCTCTACTGCCCCGGCAAATTTACCCGTACCCCAGGCTCCACAGAAAAGATAGGCATGACCTATTGTATTAGTTTGCAAAGCAGATTCAAGAACGCTTTTAATGCGTTCCTGACCGATAAAGTTTCTCCATTTAACAATTGACATGCACACCTACTTTTCAAGCCATTCTGAAGGGTCAAGTGGATCGGTGGCCTTTCTAATCTCAAAATGAAGCTTTGAGCCATTCGATGAACTTCCAAGCTTCCCCAGAATGGTTCCTATCTGCACCTTTTGATCCAAATTTACTGAGATCTGCTCCAGTTGCGCATATACGGTCATATATCCGGCTGCATGATCTATGATTACCATACGGCCCAATCCACGCATAGACCCTACATGTATTACCGCACCCGGAGCAACACACTGAACCTGCTGACCTTGTTTTGCACTTATGTCAACGCCACTGTTCATGATAACAGTTTTGTAAACCGGATGCACTATTTTACCAAAACCATTCACAATCGTTCCCTTTACAGGCCAGCCAAGTTTTCCCTTCCTCTTTTCAAAAGTGAGAACTCCTTTGCTTATTTTCTGATCTTTAGCCTGTTTGCGTTTTTTTTCCAGTTGTTCTATAATTTTCTGCAGCTGATTCTGGGAGAACTCCAGTTCTGCAATCATGGCCTGAAAAGCATTTTTCTCCAGACGAACCTTTTCAAGCATGTTTTTTCGCAAAACCTCCTCTTTTTGCAAGGACACCTGCTCATTTTTTTTTGCATTAAGCAAATCTTCGAGCCGGTTGTGTTCTTTCTGATTTTCCATTTTTTTGTTATCAATATCTTTTCGTGATAACTCAATATTTTTAACCAGATCCTGATCATACCTGTTAAGTTCTTCAATATACCTGACACGGTGTAACAGTTCCAAAGGATTTTTTGCAGCTAAAATCAGCAACAGCGGGTCTGGTGAACCTGTCATATAGGCCTGGCGGATTCGCCGCTTCATAATCGACTGGCGCTCAACAAGGGTATTCTGGGCTTTGTTCAATGAATCCTGCAATAAAGATATAACTGAACCAACTGTATCAATACGAAGCTCTAATAACTTCAGATACGTTCGGGACGCATTAATATTTTGCTCAATCTGCTCGATCTGTTCCAGATAACTGCCTTCCTCTTTCTGCAGCCCCGAAAGTCTTAAACGCCCTTTCTCCAGTTCATTTTTAATGGAGTCCATAACGCCAGACTTCTGCTTAATCTCCTGATCGTAATTATTAATCAGATTATCTGTACCTGCAGCAGAGCAAAAACAAACTGCAACAAATAAAAAAATCTTCAAACCAGAAATTTGCGTACAGCACTTATACTTCCAAACCAACCGAAAAACACCCCTATGGAAAATATTCCGGTAATTATTTTGATGAGGGAAAAAGTTTCATTTTCCCAGATAACTGGCAGCTGTGCTAAAGATCCTTTAGCCAGAAGCAACGCTGTAACACAAATTATGGCTCCAGCAAGCCCCTGCAGCATACCTTCCATAATAAATGGCATATTTATAAACAATCTGGTAGCACCAACCAGATGCATGTTTCGAACCAACTCATTTCGAGCATAAATAGTAAGTTTAATGGTATTGGAAACCAGAAAATATAACACTATCAGCATTATTGCCACTATAGCCGTTACCACCAGACCGAAATAAAACCGAAACCTCTGCACCAGATCTATCCATTCTCTTGAATAACGAACGCTTTCGATTCCGGAAAGAGATTTAATGTTCTGCTGCAGCATTGATACTTCTTCAGCAGATTGATATTGATTAAGCAGGTAAAGCTCCAGAGATGCAGGAAGCGGGTTATCATCCACCGATTCAAGTATTTCATCACCATATAAATCTGAAAATCTCTCCCACGCAGTATCTTTGGAAATTGCAATAACTTTCTGTACCTGGGTCATCTGCTCGATTTGTTGGATAAGTTCAGCTGTAGCAGCAGAATCATCAGCCAAATCATCTTTGAGATAAACGGCCAGATCCGCTTGTTCTGAGGCTTTGCCTATAAGGTGTTCAACATTAATCAAAGCAAAAGCTATCAGGCTCATAAAAAAAAGAGCTGCAGCGATAGATACTATAGAAGCAACTGTCATCAGTTTAGCCTGATAAAATCCCCGAATCGCTTCTTTGAAGAAATAAAAAAGAAGTCTCATTTTAAACTTTGATGTCCTTAAAACTGATTAAATCCAGATCAACAGAAATCCTGGTAACCTCAACAGTCGCAAACCAGAAAATCACTCAAGTACACCTAAAATAATATGAAACACACAGAAACCCGTGTACCCACAGCAAAAAAGGTGTCTGATAAGATCATTGAACTCTAAGAAATCCGGTTTCTGTGACTTTAAGAATGGATGCTTCTGTGTTTTGACCATTCTCACCATCAAAAGAAATCAAACCGGAGAGCCCCTGGTAATTCAGTGTTTTCTTCAGGGCATCATTAATTCTGGAGGGATCATTACCTGTCAGGGCCAAAGATTTCATCACTAATGATGCAGCATCATAGCCGAGAGCAGAAATTCTGTCTGGTTCAGCATTGTAGCGGGTTTTATAAGCAGCTTTAAAATCCAACCAACTCTTCTGATTCTGGTTCAGCTCGAAACTGGTAGAGATAATTGCATTGGAAATATAGCGTTTTCCATCCTGAATAACCTTGGGATTGTGCCATCCATTGGAACCCAGCATCTGAGTACGGATACGATGAAAATAAACCTGAGGAGCCAGCATAACAATGTCATCTGCATCACCAGGCATAAACAGTCCACCCACAGATAACGTCGAATCCAGGTACTTGATACTATCTGCACGACTGACTTTACCTTTAAAATCAAGACCCTTTTCTATTGACATTTTTTCCAGGTGTCGTTCAAGAAGCTTGTACCGCAAATTTAATAGCTGTGAACCAAAATCGTTTGCACCTTCTTCATAGTAATCTTCATATACAAGATCAAGATTTCTTTTTTGAATTTCAGCTTTGAAATTATCGGCAAGCACTTTACCATATGCACTGTTTGGAGCAAGTATTGCATATTCATTGATATTTAAATTTTCGGCTGCATAGCGGGCCACTTTTCTCCCTAACACACCCATAGTTACATTCATCTGAAAAATGTTTCTGCCTAAACTGGCAATCCCATCATCTGTTGCTGTCGGAGATATCATAACTGTCTGCTTACCCATCAACATAGCAGCACTTACGGTAGCAGTATGACTTAAAACCGGACCGATTATTACAGGCACTTTATGATCTTCAACAAGTTCCCTCGTACGACGGACTGTTTCAACCATGTTGCCTCTTGTATCCAACACAATCGTCTTGGCAATAAAGCCATTAAGTTTATTAAATTGATCAATTGCCAGTTGAGCTCCCTGTACAATATTTTTGCCAATTTCAGCTTCATCACCCGATATTGGAGTCAATACACCAATCTGAACCACGCCCCGTTGTTTTTCCTGAGCTAAGGAGACAAGATTTCTTAGCCGAGGCTCAAAAATTGAACGCGGATACAATTTGCGAAAATCTTCAGCATAATTTTGTGCTTTAACAAACTGCCCCATAGACGAGAACCCGGCAATTTCATAAAATTTTATTATTTCCAGTAATCTTACATTGAGAGGCATAGTAGAGAGTAATTCAAACTCATTTGCAGTCAACTGTTGGCAGATTTTCTGAGTATTGGAAAGAATAAGTGAGTCAAGCACAGAAGATACTCCAGCTTCAAGAGCACTGGAAAAAGATGTGATAGCCTGCTGATATTTTTCCTCTTTAGCCAGGGCAATCCCGGTTACATAATAAAGCCGGGGAATAAAGGCAGATTGAGGGAACTTCTGACGAAACATAGAGAAAAGCCGGTAAGCTGAAGCGTACTCCCCTTTTCGTACCAGAGCCTCGGTAATCAATGGCACCATTTTTTCCGATTCACTGTTTTTTCCATATTTTTTTAAATAGAAACGAACAACGGTAATTGTAGAATCGTACTTACCAGCACGATATAACTGCACAGCCTTATCAAAAATAGCACTGCTGTGAACTCTGGTTGGGATAAACAAAAATCCCAGAACAATAGTAAGACCCAATATTGATCTTTTCATATTCTACTCCAAAAAGTATCTGCCAAACTCTGTAGTATCAAGTGATGAAATGCTTCGACGCAGTTTGTCCTGTTCAGAGATTTTCCCTGATACATTTTTGTCCAAAACCGAATCACTAACAAAGATAGGTGTTGAACATCTCATGGCCAATGCAATTGCATCACTGGGGCGGCAATCTATAAAAATCATGCTGTTTTCATGTGCCAGCTGTAATCGCGCTTGAAGACTCTGTTCAACCATATCATAAATTACGACTCTACTCAATACTCCGCCAAGCTGTTCAAGAATAATTTTGGCCAGATCAATAGTAAGTGGTTTTTCAGGAACAACTTTCAGACTTTCAATTGCAATTGCACTTGCCTCCAGAGGCCCTATGGGTACTGGAAGAGTCCGCGCTCCGCTAACTTCTTTAAGAATAATCAATGGTGAATTTCGACCTGGATCAACCGCAAAGGATGTTACCTCAACCTGAATCAGCATGTATACTCCTGCTGCAATAATAAATTACTGTACTATGACCTGAAAACCTTTAACTTAACGCAAATAACTGCTCAATCTATGGCATGTTAAAGCTTTAAATAGAAAGGTTTAACAGAAAAAAACAGAATAGTTTCCAGACTTGGACATCAGAATTCAGGGAAAGACAGATATAGCTGCTGAAAATTTTTATCTGCATCTATTAGCCTACCATAAATGGTGGTAAATTTCAGCGGTAAAAACACCTTCATGCATTAAATTCTATCATTCCTTCTCTGGCGCAAAAGTTCGAAAATATTCATTCTACAAAAAAATACACTCGCTTAAGCTAATTTTCAAAATTTTGCGCATTTTGCCAACGGTAGCTGTTTCTAACATTAAATTGAGCATTTTTTATCAATTTAGACGTCTAATGTCTACATTGCAAAACCCTGGATATGTCATGAAATTATATTTGGAAGCTGTACTCTTTCAATGGATTGGATTTTTTAAATGAAAAATTTGGTTACGTTTCTGGTACGATTTCGCCTGGCTATTACCGGTTTACTGCTCCTGGCGACTCTTTTTTTCGGATATTTCATTACCACTATCAAAATTGATAACGACACATTTAATTCCATCCCTAACACACTTGAAGCAAAAATTGATTACGAAAAACTTAAAAAAGAGTTCCCAACCAATTATACAATCCTTTTTCTGGCTGAATTTACCTCTGGTACACTTTCAGAAAAGATTGACTCACTTCGCAGTTGGAGCAACGATTTTAAAAGCCTTCCCGGAATTTCAAATATTGCAGATCTAAATTCAGTGCAAATACCAGTAAAGGGTGGTTTTCTAGTTAGAAGCGATTTTCTGGTATCCCGCAAAGATTCTCTCAAAGAGGAACAGATCCGTGATCGAATAAACAAAAACCGGGAATTTGCAAAACTTTTTATTTCCGATGATGAAACTGTTGTGGGGATGGTTTTAAACTTACAATCCATGTCTGAACGTACTGCAATTTTCAACAGCATTTATGCCAAATCTGCTTTAATCAACCAATCCCCGCATATAAAAACTTACATGACCAGTGAAGGTGCAGTTCCCTATTCAATAACAAATATTATGCGGCACGATTTCAGTTTATTGCTGCCAATATGTTTTGTGCTGGTTTTTCTCCTTTTATTTGCGATTTATCGCAACCTTCTGCATGTAGTAGCCACATTGCTGGTAATAGTTATTGCACTTATATGGACATTTGGAATTGTTGGTCTGTTAGGAATCCCATTTACAGTTGTACTCTCGATTATTCCGGTCATAATCTTCCCAATAGGTGTAGCAGATGCAATTCATCTGCTGAAGACATTTTCAAATCAGAAAGTCGCTTGCAAGGGAGATATTATACAGGCGTTGACTTTTACCTACAAGGAACTTTTCAAGCCATGTCTTCTGACCTCCCTGACCACCTTTGCCAGTTTCGTGTCATTTGCATTTTCTGAAATTTCCTGGACCAGATATTTCGGAATATTCACCGGTTTGGCAGTTTTGTGGGCATTTGTTTTTAATATAATAATTCTTCCTTTGTTTTTATCTATTGACAAATCCTCTTCTGCGCAGCCAGCCGGTAGAACCGTTAAAAAAGACTGGTTTGATTATATATGGGATAAACTCGCTTACTTTACATTAGAAAGTAAAAAATGGGCTTTCATATTACCTGTTCTTATTATTGTTTGCGCCATCGGCTTCCAAATGGTTAAAGCAGACAGCAACCCGATTTCCATGTTACCTGCAGATAGTGAAATCCGTAAATCCGATCAATTTATCAGTAAACATTTCGGCGGCACCCGTTTTTTTTCAGTTATGCTGGAAAATAGAGATTCTACATTCACCACCAGCAATCAGTGGAAAAAAGTCCAGCAAATTTCTGATTTTATCAAAACACAAAAAGGCGTAGGTGGTGTTTCATCCATTATTCCACTTATCACCCGTTTAAGTAACTTGTTAAGCAACGAGCCATTCTCCGGTGCAGCTATCTCCATGCTCACCTCCACCAAAGATTTCTTTGGTAAGGGGTTTTCAGAATACCTCAAAGGATTTCTATCAGCAGATAGACATTTAGCCCGGCTTAATGTTACCTGTGAAAATTCTTCAGATGTAAATCCATTGGAAATCAGAGCAGCTATAAAAAATTTTGTTTCCGAAAACTTTAAAGACTGCAATGTCACCATATCCGGACCAGCAGTTCTCACTGAGGCAATGGGTGCAATACTGGTAGAAACACAGATCTCCAGTCTTATTTTCACTTTTGTCCCGGTATTTCTTTGTATGGTACTTTTTTTCAGATCTATACGTATTGGTATCTTTTCGGTTATTCCAATTCTTTTGGCCACCTCACTTATCTATGCTCTCATGGGGGTAATAGGAGTTACCATTAATTCCATCACAGTGGTAACCATGAACACCTGTATCGGAATAGGAATTGATTATGCCATTCATTTTATTTCCGGATATCTTTACACTTACAAAAAAGAGGATAACCGGAAAACAGCTCTGAGAGCAGTTTTTAAATCCAAGGGAACTCCTATCCTTTTCAATACCATCGTGGTTGGAATCGGATTTTTAGTTCTGGCCTTTTCCAGCTTCCCCCCAAATAGAGATTTTGGAATTCTGGTTTTTATTTCTATGATTATAAGTGCCTTTTTTTCTATGGTCTTCTTAGCAGTTTTTATTATGAAATTTGGAATTGTTAATAATAAATTGGGAAAGGAAAACGTATGAAGATGCTTAACCTGATCGTAGCTTTTTCTTTAGCTGGAGCTTTAAATATAAATGCAGAAAACAATAAATCCCTGAATGGGACCTGGTGTGTTGGAGAAGAAGGGTTTGTGTTGAAATTTTCGGGAAAAGATTCTCTGCTTGTAAATAGCAATAATGATGAGAGCATAAAGGCAGAGGGTAACTATAAAAAAACAGACACCAGTTTTACTGCGACATTGGTTAATGGAGATGTTACGATGAAAATGAAATATCAATATCGCTGGTGCAGTTCAGATACAATTAAGGCAAAAGCCGAACAATTCACAATTAATGATGAGCCAGTAAATTCACCAGAAGAATGGATGTTTATGGTAAAATGTGCTGATGCCTCAAAAAACGATGTCATCATTGCAAAAGAGGCTGTCAAAGCTTCCAACAGGAATAAAAACTGATAAAAATCGATACCTTTGCAAATTTCAAAAAGTATTTTGTGAGTCAAATCTAACTGAAAAAGAAGTTTTAGAAAATTAATGAAAATTACATTTATCTATCCAAAATTTGATAAATTTCTGGAAATTTATCCCGAATTGGCTGAAATGCCCGCAATTGCCGCCACCTGGGCATTCCGAATGCCTCCAGCCATGGGGATTCCTATTCTAATCAATCTTCTTCCATCAGGTGTTAACTGGCGTATTATCGATCAGAATATCGAAGAGATGGATTATAAAGATGATGCCGATCTTTTTGCCATAAGCTTTTTCACCCCTCAGGCAGCATACGCCTATGAGATAGGTGACAACCTGCGAAAACTGGGCAAAAAAGTCATTATGGGTGGTATGCATCCATCTATGGCTCCTCAAGATACAGCAAAGCATTGTGATTCGTTATGCATAGGAGAGGCCGACACTGTTTGGCAATCAATTATCGATGATTTTAAAGCAGGATCATTAAAGGAATTATACCAGGTTGCTGTTCCCCCGGAACCAGAACAAATCGCCTCACCTAAACCAGACATTTTTGCCGTAGAAAATAAATATGACTGGCATGCATCATTAATTTCGGTAACCAGAGGTTGTCCGTTTGGCTGTGACTGGTGCAATGTACCTTTATATCAGGGCGATAAGATCCGTTTAAGACCTATGCAAACAGTGGTCAGGGAAATAGAACAACTAGCCGGAAAAGAGTTCTATATAACCGATGATATGATTATGCTTAATCGCCCCAGAATTCAGAAATATGTAATGGAGCTTTGTGAAAAAATCCGTGATTTCAAAGTTAATATGTTTCTTTCCTGCTCTCCAGCCATGAATACTGATCCTGTTTTTCTGGATACTATTGCTGGGGCAGGCGCAAAAAGCATGTACACTGTTTTTGCCAGTGACCCATTCAGTACCCGTTTTTACGGACGACACCCTGGAATCTGGCAACGTACTCTTGATCTGGTAAAGCAGTTAGAAGATCGTGGTATTCGTTTTTTTGGTTCCTTTGGTGTCGGTTTTGACTCCTGTATGGAAGATCAGTTCGATCTCATTTTGGAATTTTGTGAAAAAGCATCAGTGAAGACTGCAGAATTTTTCATTGCAACACCATTTCCGGGTACTGCCTTCTGGGATAAAATTAATTTTGAAAAACGATTTATAGAGTCTGACTGGCGTAAATTCAATTGTGCAAATGTTGTTTTCAAGCCAAAACATACTACCGAAAAACAACTTCGGGACGGTTTTGTCATGCTATGGAAAGAATTTTTCAGTCGCGTTGATCATGAAGAATCACTTTCCACATTTCATCAGAAGCTTGAAAACATACTCAAATCACGGGAATTTTCACAAACAGTCAAAGATGCAGTATCACGAGGGCTGGAAAAAATCAAATCAACAGCCTCTAACGTCCAACATGGATTTTAATGTGGAGAAGTTATGAGCAAGAAGGCAATTATTACTGGCGGTTCACGGGGAATTGGCTCTGCAATTGTAGAAACACTTGCCAGTGAAGGCTATGAGGTAGTATTCAGCTATCTTTCCAATAAGAAAAGCGCAGAAGAACTTGTACGCAAGATTACTGACAAGGGTGGTAAAGCCGCTGCCTACCAATTGGATACTACTGATTACCAGTCTTCCATCGACTTTGTTAACCAGGCAAAAAATTTCCTGACCGATGTCGATATACTTATAAACAACGCAGGCATCACCAAAGATAAAAGCCTTTTTATAATGCAGAAAGATGAATGGGACAGTGTTATTAACACTAATCTTACCGGTTATTTTAATGTCACCAGGCAGTTGGTTGGTTATTTTTTCAAAAACAAACGTGGATGTATCATCAATATTACCTCAGTGAGTGGCCTGGTAGGAATTGCCGGACAGACAAATTATTGCGCTTCAAAAGCAGGGGTTATCGGTTTTACCCGCGCACTGGCCAAGGAAGCTGCAAAGCTTGGTATTCCGGTAAACTGTATTGCGCCAGGATATATCGATACCGAAATGACCCGTTTGATTCCAGAAAAGCACCTTGAAGAAATCAATAATATGATCCCAATGCGACGTATGGGTAAAGCTCAGGAAGTAGCGGATCTGGTTTCTTTTCTTTGTTCAGATAAAGCCCGCTATATCACGGGACAGGTTTTTACCATCGACGGCGGTCTAACTGCCTGAAAATACTGGAGCCAAGAATGTTTGACATTTGTGAAATAATGAAAAATGTACCACACAGGTACCCATTTCTGCTAATTGATCGCGTACTGGAATTTCAGGAAAATCATTCAGTTACAGTCCTGAAAAACATTACCATCAACGAAGCACAGTTTCAGGGTCACTTTCCCGATAAACCAGTGTTCCCCGGAGTTTATATTATCGAAAATATGGCCCAGGCATCCTGCTTTCTTCTTTCAAAGTCAAAAGGCGGAATTGAAAAAAACGCAGTCTATTTTTTGGGAAAAGTTTCCAAAATCTCTTTTTTGCAGCCAGTGACTCCTGGAGATCAGCTAATTACAACCATAAGCATTGAAAAATTGATGGGCGATAGTGCTATGGTTAATGCCAGAGCCACAGTCGATAATAAACTTGTCGCTAAAGGCGAACTAATGTTCGGAATGCGCAGAGAAGAATAAAGCAAACAAGCAATTTGTTTTTATTTTCCTAATTAACTATATTTACCATTCTTTTAAAAAAAAATCCCTTTAGGGATAGAATTAAAATATGAGCGAAAACAGAGTTGTTATTACCGGACTGGGTTTAGTGACCCCAATAGGTACAGGGACCCGGAAATTTTGGCAAGCTGCAATCAATGGCGAAAACGGCGTACGACCTCTTCAGGTTTTCGATCCAACAGAATTCAGAACAAAAACCGGAGGAGAAGTCTTAGACTTCAACCCTAATGAATTTCTCAATGAAGATGAAATTCAACGCATGGGTCGTTCGAGCCAGTTTGCCGTTTCTGCTGCAAAAATGGCCATTGAAGATTCCAAAATCAGCTTGGAAAAAGAAAATCCTTTCAGAGTAGCTGTCAGCATGGGAACAACCATGGGTGAACCGCAAATTCTGGAAAAAGGGGTCAAAATTAAGTATCAAACTTCTGATACCAATCAAATCCCCTCAGGATTACCAAGGCAATATCCATGCGGCTCAATTCCAGCAAATATAGCCAGAAAATTCGGTGCCAGGGGACCCCATATAATGATTCCCACAGCCTGTGCTGCAGGAAATTACGCAATCGGATATGCTTTTGATCTCATTAAACTTAATAAAGCAGATATAGTTATCGCCGGAGGAAGTGATCCTTTTTCAGGCATAGCCTTTACCGGCTTTAATCGCCTTCTGGCAACAACACCAGATATTGTCAGACCATTTGATATCAATCGTTCCGGAATGGCTGTCAGTGAAGGTGCTGGCGTTTTAATTATTGAAAAGTTAGACCATGCTCTTGCCAGAGGTGCACATATCTATGCTGAAATTCCAGGTTATGGACTGGGTTGTGATGCATTTAAAATGACTATTCCAGATCCTGAAGGTACAGGTGGAATTATTGCACTTCAACGTTCTATTATCAACTCCGGTATCAGCGCCAATGATGTGGATTATATTTGCGCGCATGGAACAGGTACTGGAGAAAATGATAAATCTGAAACACTGATTGTGAAAACCATATTTGGAGAAAAAGCTAAATCGATACCTGTTTCTTCCATTAAATCCATGCTTGGTCATACCATGGGTGCAGCATCAGCCATAGAAGCTGCAGCATGCGCACTTATGATTGAACATGGTATAGCTCTGCCTACCATTAACTACCAGGACCCAGATCCCGAATGCGATCTTGATTATATTCCAAATAAAGCACGGGAGATGAAACTGGATATAGTGATCTCTAACGCCTATGCTTTTGCAGGTAACACTTCTTCACTAGTTCTCAGAAAATTCAAAAGGTAAGAAATAAAGCATGCAATCCAGAAGAATTGTAATAACCGATGTAGGAATAATCAGTGCTTTAGGAGTGGGTTTCAGCAACATTCATACAGCAATGGCTCATCCACAGTCAAAAGTATCTGTAAAAGATTATGAATTTCATCAATTCGAAAAAGAGATTCCATGCTTTGGAATCAGAGATTTCGACCCTGTTTTAGTTTTGGGAAAAAAGGGCTTACGCACCAAAGATAACTCCACAAAACTGCTCCTTGGGACTTTTGAAACCGCACTCAAAGATGTTATGGAATCATTGGATGAAAAGAATCATCCTGGAATATGTATAGGCACCGCTTTTGGAAGCGTCCAGAGCATCGGAGATTTTCTCAGTGATTCAATTGTTAACGGAGTCAACAACGTTAACCCTCAGGCTTTCGCCAATACCGTTATCAATTCACCTACCGGAAACGCCAACATTCGATTTTTGGCCAGAAACCTTAGTGCTACCATATCGACTGGTTTCAATTCTGGAATAGATGCATTGATCTATGCTTTCGATCATATGAAAAGAGGATATCTTAGTAGAATCGTTGCTGGTGGATTAGAAGAAATCAGCTACTACAGCCTTCTTGGACTAAGCAGAACTGGACTACTTTCACTTTCCGGCAATATCAGACCATTTGCATCCGATAGTGATGGTATAGTAATGGGTGAAGGTTGTGCGATAATCCATTTGGAAACAGAAGATGCGGCAAGAGAGCGAAATGCTTTGATTCAGGCTGAAATTCTGGCAGCAGTAAATGGCTTTGATCCTGAAGCTGCTTTTGGTGATTCACCCAAAGCAGATACTGCAGCTACAGTCATTAGAACCGCATGTCAGCAGGCAGGCGTAGACCCCCAATCCATCGATTTTATTGCATCATCTGCTAATGGTAACCGGCGAAGTGATAGAATTGAGGCTGCAGCCTTAAATGAAGTCTTCGGTAAGAAAACTCCCATCACCACATATAAAGCTTTTACCGGAGATTGCTACGGTGCCTCCGGTGCAATCATCACAGCATGTGCCCTTTCTGATCTTAAAAATGGTACAATCAGTGGAACCGGTACTCCTTACAAAACCCTTAATGATCTACCGGTCGTGTTTGAAACCATCAAAAAGAATTCTTCCATCGCTATGGTTACATCTGTTTCCTGTGATGGCAATTGCAGTGCAGTTATTCTGAAAAACCGATAATCAAACAATATCTTTTAACCTCAAGCCTGTGGGGAGCTGATAAATGGAGAGAGACGAAATAAAACAGACAGTAACCGAACTCATTACCGAAATTGCAGAAGACATGGATATTGATGAAGCTACCATCACCGATGATGCTAATTTCGTGAAAGATATGGGTTTAGATTCTATGGCACTTCTGGAAGTGTTGGCTACCATGGAGAAAAAATTTAACGTTTCAATTCCTGAAACTGAATTTCCCAATATCACTACAATTAACAAATGCACTGATACAGTCCAGAAATATCTGTCTGCCAAGAAGTAATCTGATTTATTGCGGCTGCAATCCTGTGAGCCGCAATATCCCCCTCTGCTGATTTCTGATATATCCCTATCTTTGACCATAAACACTCTGGTCAGACGAATTTTTATGATATATTTTTCAATATTGCAATCTTTATCGGTAAGATTAACCAAACTCTGTATTATATCTTTTAAGATTCATATAAGTGTTCAAGAAATCGTAATTACCATACATTCCAGACCATAGAAATAATGCAGATTTAAACACTTCAAACGATTTTCCAATTTAAAACCTTTGAGGCGATTTTGGCAGATTTCGATGTAGCAGTTATTGGTTCCGGTATTGCCGGGCTCACTTGCGGAGCATTCCTGGCAAAGCAGGGAATGAAAGTTTTAGTGCTCGAAAAACATTATCAAATCGGTGGATATACACACTCCTTCAAAAGAAAATCATACCATTTTGAATCAGCAGTGCACTCTGTGCCATTTGGAAATAATGGCCTTATTATGCATCTGCTCAAGCAGTTGGGTGTTGAGCAACTCATAAAACCGGTGGAACTGCCATCCATGTATCATTCCCAATGGACTGATTTCTCCTTCACTATGCCTGTCTGGTATGATGATATTAAAACAAAGCTGCAATCTGATTTTCTGAATCAAAAAGAGCAGATAAACCGGCTTTTCGATGATATGCATTTTATCTATGATGAATTCATAACTCCGATTATTCATGGTTCGCTTAAGGAAACAGGTGGCTACCGCGATTTTATTTCCCGACACCAGAACCGCTCTTATAAAGAATACCTAAACTCATTTCTAAGTGATCCAAATCTTCTGAGAGCATTCTATTCACAGTGGCCCTATGGAAGTAATCCACCATCAAAAGCACCGGTCGCATTCTATGTGCTTATGTTTATTGTACACGCTATTGAAGGCTCCCATTATCTGGAGGGTGGATTTTACACCCTTGCCGATGCTCTGGCATCAGTCATCAAATCAAATGGTGGTCAGATACGCACTAAATCTACAGTGACTGGCTTGAAAAATCAGGGCCTTTCAGTTACCGAACTCACTCTCGATACCGGTGAAGTCATTTCAGCCAATCTTTTCGTTTCCAATATCAGTCCTTATTTGTTGCATAATCAACTCATTGCTGCTGATGCACGTAATAAAATATGGTTGCGAAGACTCAACAATCTTAAACCATCATTCTCAGCAGTTGCACTTTATCTGGGACTTAAATCAAACATTTCTGATATGATTCCCAATAACATTCATTTCTGTTTTTCCAATAGCGATGATGACCGTATTTATGAACGAATCATCACAAATGGCTCCTCAGATATTGATCATTTACTCTTTCTGCATCCCAAATGCAATGAAAATGCCCAAACTTTAACCATCTTGAGCTATATCCAACAATCTTTCTCATCGGACTGGAAACAGGATAAAAAAATATTAGCAAAGAAAATGCTATCCGAAGCGGAAATATTTTTTCCCGGACTGAACCAGCAGATTGAACTTATTGAAATAGGTTCACCTGCTACTTTTCAGCGCTATACCGGTAATACCAATGGAGCACTTTACGGTTTTGAAAACACCAAACATATCTATGGAGAAGCAAAAATTCCCTCAACAACCCATCTGTCCAATCTCTACCAGACCGGCCACTGGGGAAAACCGGGTGGAGGTATATGGAACTCCATGTATAACGGGTACGTCACATCTTTACTGATTTCGCAGAATCAATAGTCTTTTGCAGATCAGATAAGTTGATTCTCCCAGGCAGGCAGACGTAGTCCCTGTTTGCAAAAATTCCGTTGAGATTAGTAAAAATGTTTCTTAAACCTAAAATCCGCAGTTGAATGCAGCGCATACACGTCCCGATGCAAGATCGAGATTGAGCCCGCCTTAAGCAGGTGACGGGAAATTCGTACTTTAAAATATGATAATGAATAGCTTTACATAAACAAATTACGGAGACAACCGGACGGTCGTCTCCATAATTTGTTTTCATTTCAGTTTTGCCAATAATTGGCTAAGAAACGTTTCATTTTACCAATAGCCTCTCTTAATTCATCGACTCTGGGAAGAAAAACCACTCTGAAATGATCAGGTGCGGCCCAATTGAAACCGGTACCATGCAACAACAGGATTTTTTCACTCCTTAAAAAATCAAGCACAAATTTTTCATCATTACTGATGTTGAACTTTTTGACATCAAGTTTTGGAAACATATAGAATGCCGCCGATGGTTTAACACAGGAAACACCATCGATTTGAGACAGAAGAGAATAACAGGTATCTCTCTGTTCTCTGAGCCGGCCGCCTGGTTTGGTCATATCAAGTATACTCTGATATCCACCCAGAGCCGTCTGGATAATTGACTGGCCAGGAACGTTGCTGCAAAGCCTCATTGATGCCAGCATATAAAGACCTTCAAGATAATCCTTCGCAATATTTTTTTTGCCACTCACCACCATCCATCCAACCCTGAAACCAGCGATACGGTATGCTTTGGACAAACCATTAAAGGTAACAAACAGAACATCTTCCGCAAGTGATGCAGTAGATACATGAACAGTATCGTCGTAAAGAATCTTATCATAAATTTCGTCCGAAAAAACTATCAGATCACGTTCACGTGCGATTTGGACAATCTGCCTGAGAATCTCTTCGGGATATGTTGCACCGGTTGGATTATTGGGATTAATAATCACTATTCCTTTGGTTTTATCCGTTATTTTCGCTTTAATATCTTCAATATCAGGATACCAGAGTGATTGCTCATCACAGACATAGTGAACAGCTGTTCCGCCAGACAGATTTACAGCAGCAGTCCATAGAGGGTAGTCCGGTGATGGTACCAGTATTTGATCACCACTGTCAAGTAGAGCCTGCATTGCCATGACAATAACCTCACTGACACCATTGCCTATAAATACATCTTCAGTTTCCACCCCGTTAATTCCTTTAAGCTGGCAATACTGCATAATAGCCTTGCGGGCCTGAAAAAGGCCCCTGGAATCGGAATAGCCCTGGGTTTTACTGAGATTGATTATCATATCATGAATTACTTCATCAGGAGCCAACAAGCCAAAAGGAGCAGGATTTCCGGTATTTAGCTTCAGCACCTGATAGCCTTCGTCCTCCAGTCGCTTTGCTTCATCAACAACCGGACCGCGTATATCATAAAGTACATTATCTAATTTTGAAGATTTTTTAATCATACTAATGCTCCGTTATTGCAGCTATCAATTATTAATCGGTTTGGTTTAGAATACTGCTCTTAAAAAAGATATTTAACCCGAAATGCAGCTTCTTTATCTTATATTAAAATACAATAATGGGTTGAAGCAGTCCACGTGAACAGCAAAAGAAATGACGTATGTCGAGGGAAATAAAAGGTTATTATACAGACCGTCTGACCAGACTTCTACTGGGTAACAGAAATCCAAATCTCACAATTCGCGCCAACTGATCAGGTTAAATTCGTTTCCGGTAATGCCGGGAGGTTGTGGTGCCGATTTTTCATAGGTTAAAAAATTCCAGCTCCCTGTTTTCCTCAAATCTCCTTTGCAAATAACTGAACCGGTGACATTTCCACTGCCGGTCATTTCAAAATCACCATTCATCGCAAAGAGTAATCCATGAACATTTCCGCTTCCACTAAAATCAATTTTGCCATTTATACTTAATGCCAAAGGGTATTTCTGGACCTTATTGTAATTACCACCCCCAGCGATTTCTATATCTCCGGTAGCTATAATGCAGCCGAAAAAATCGCCTGTACCGGATCGTTTGAAATTTCCATTAACCCACATGATATCACCGGGTATGTAAAAGGATGTCGATCCACTTATATGCTTATCAGAGTTGAATACCTGACCATTAGCAAGAGCATGCTGGTAATACGGGTTAGTATTAATGGTGGGTATTATTATAGTGTCAATTGTACCGATATTTTTGGTACCAGTTATCAGGCCGCTGCCGATCTCAGAGATCCAGGTAGACCAAACATCTCCGAAGATACTGCAGGCACCTTTCCTTTCCAATCCACCACATGCAACTATGAATGCAGTTATGTCGCTTGAACCATTCATGGAATAGGTCTTATTACAATGTACCAGCCCTTTTCCAGCATTGAGCCAACCGGTCCCGGACCAGGTAATCGAACCACCAACAGCAATCGACTTGTCATATGCAGCACTCGGTGAAGATGCCCAGATAATTGTATAGGCGGTTTCTATAGATTTCTTTTTTCGTTCATATTTCGCTTCAGAATAAAGCCATAAAGTGTCCAGCACAGTCGTAGAAGAGCAGGAGACAGTATAGGTTCCACCATTGAAATTGGAATTTTGTACTATCTGGGTTCTGGTATTTGGAGTAAGATTGATCTGACCGGATTTCAAAAATGCAAGTGCATGCTCTTTTCCTGCTTCAGCGATATTAAGCAGGATTACATCCACTCTTCGGTCTGCGGTTCTATTTATGGAAGTTTTTGTGGATCTAAACATGATAGTACTTATAATAAAGCCAATAATTCCAATAACCAGAACAGCAATTAAGGCTGACCCCTGTTGATTTTTCATGCGCTCTCTCCGTTCCAGAGCTATTGACCTGCAAAAAGGAATTTAACTTCAACACCTTTTTACCTAAGCATAGCTTTATGAAACTGCAGAAATACGGAAATACTATTTCCGGTTTAAATTCCGGAATCATCCGTTTTTATCCACATCCTTTTTTTGAATGAGGAAAATCATTATTTCCCCTTTTTTAAGCCCTATCACCTTTTCATACCAACATTTCCAGTTAATTTACCACTGCCAGCAGCGGATTTATAAAACAGGACCGCACGGTAAACTCCAGGAGAAAGCACCTTACCACTCGATGAGCGTCCATCCCAATAAATACTGAACTGTTCATTTTTATCATTGGAGTATAGAGTAGACCTGGAAGTGTAAGCGACTACAGTTCCCATTACATCATAGATCTTTATATATCCTTCAAGCTCAGACAACTTGCCGATACCTTTTTTTCCGGCAAGATTTGGGATCCCGAATATGAAAATGAATCCTCCGTTATTACTGCTCACCAGATTCAAAGCCGATGGATCATTCTTGAACTCAAAACGTCTGCTGCTGGAGGCGCTAAATGATGGATTAGGAGCGATGGTTAGTTTACCCGCTTCAGAAAGGGCTGTTTCGTTGTCAAAAGCAGGTATTTCAAGCTCAATGATTCCTGATTCGATACTCTTATGATCAGAGTCTATCAGATCGTAACATACTTTGATACTTCCACGAGCAGTCCTGCTCTTTTTGGCAAAGTTAAATCCGGTTAGGCGACCGCTACCAGACACATCTCTTGTTATTGATGAGAGCCGTACCATATCCAGATTTGACATTCCTTTATCATTAGTCTTCATGATAATGGCTTGACCGTTGTTTTTTTTGAGCATCGTTGCAGTATCGATTCCTACCTGAGTGATAGTCGCTGTATCATAAAAAACTGAATAGGAGCACGCTACAAGACGGGATACATTCACCACATCAAGAGCCAGGCTCAGTTGGGGTTTTCCGTTTACCATCTCCCACTGTAAGCCGGCCTTCTGAACAGACGCATTAAAACCATCACCGGCCCGTTTGGCCAATGCACCTGACTTACTGACATTATCATGATACCAGTGCCACATATGAACAAACACATCAATATCTTCAAAATCGAAAACGCCATCAGAACTGACAGTTAAATAAGGTACCGATCCTTTCACCGGCCCGATCTCCACGATAGAATCGCCCCGGTTATTCCCGGTTGCGCTTCTATACCAGTATTCAGAAAGGTATACCAGATCAGCTATTCCCACTTCGCCGTCAAGGTTGAAATCACCCATAAAAGCTACCGTCTTTTCAAAAGAATAATTTTGGAGAGCCACACCGTTTGTACTTTGTAATTGTGGATTAAGAGATATGGTGAGAGTTTCTGCCGCGATAATCAGTGAGGTCATACGTAAATTAAGCGTATTTCCACTTACAGTTGACATAAACGATACAGAACCACTCTTTGATCCGGTTATTGTAACCGAATTTTCCACGGTCTTAGGATCGATCGGACTGCTGAAGGTTACAGTAATACCCTTTTTGTCATCAGGAGCAATAATACCGGCCGGAGTCCCTGTCACTGTAAACAGTGCCCTGTTATCTATGATAAAGCTGTTGGATATCCCGGCATTACCTGAATCCGCATCATAAGGTATAATCTTCACACGCACAAAATCTATCTTTCGATCACGTATATCTTTATGTGAGTGCCATATGATGGAACCGGAATAGGCGGAGGGTCCGATTGAGGCAGTATTACCCGATAAATTGTCCGATTTTATCCATTGTCCATTCAATTCCAATTCGTAAAACAGTTCAATTCTCAGCAGATCCGAATCCGGATCGTCCAACAGATAACGGATTGTGATACTATCGCTTTGAGCAGATGCAACAGTAAAAAGGCTGCATGAAGGACTTTCATTGGACGGGGATATTACTATGATCCTCAAGTTGAGTGTGTCTTCAAGTTCTCCATCATCTGCAATGATCTGTACAACCGTGTCGCGATTTCCCCGTCGGGGTGTCCCGAAAATTGAATCAGCTCCGCATGACAGCCATGAAGGAAGATTTACAAACCTGTAAAATGGCTTTGTTCCATCCGGATCCAGCGCAACTGCCTGGTAAACAAAATGACTATCCTGTGAGATAGTATCCTGCTCCGTAGAAACAAAAACCGGAGGATCGTTGGTATTTTTTACGGTTAATTTGAATGTCTGAATACACACTGCACCGGCCCGGTCGGTTACTGCAACAGTTACTATGGTATCGCCTATATCACTGCTATCAGGAGACCATAGTATCTCACCGGTTAGAGAATTAATTGTCATGCCAGAAGGAAAAACTTTCAGAGCATATGTCATAGTGTCACCCGCATCAGGATCGAATCCGATCAGCGAGTATCTATACTGAACATTCTCAGCTGCGCTTGTAACCGGTTCGCTGATTATTCGTGGCGTGTCATTAACAGCAAACACTTTAAGATGCACGATCATGGTATCAGAGGAAAAACCGTCGTATGCAATTATTGTGAATAATGTTTCGCCGGTTCCCTCGATTGGAGTGCCAGTAATCATTCCAGATGCAGTATCAAGCCATGATGGTATATTATCAAAATAGATGGCAGGGGTATCCCCGGGATCAGAAACCGATATTTTATATGTAAATGCGACATCCTCAAATGCAGTATCAATGCTATCGGAAGTTATAACCGGAGCAAAATCATCATTAATAATCGTATATGTAAAAACGGAATCATTACTCATAATTACATTTACAGGATTTTCCAGAATCAGATCGATCGTTTCATCTTCTTCCGGGCGACCGTCATTAATTACAGCAAGTGTTATGGTTTTAAGCGTATCGCCGGAATTAAACAAAAAAGTTCCATTTGTTAATGTGTAATCTACACCATTACCGCTTGCGGTTCCACCAACAACCCGATATCCGATTGATATAGACTTTGTTGATATCGCATTGAGCACCACATTTATCCCAATGGTCGACAGACTTTCCGCCCCTTTTGCCTCAGCAGTTTTAAACGATACTAAATAATAATCATCAATATCTTTTATAGTTAATTGATACGTTTGAATACACACCGCCCCAGCCCGGTCGGTTACTGCAACAGTGATCGTAGTATCCCCTATATCATCACTATCCGGAAACCATAGGATCTCACCAGTCTCAGCATCGATTGTCATACCTGAAGGAGAAACTTTCAGAGCGTATGTCAAGATATCGCCAGCATCCGGGTCAAATGCGTTCAGGTCATATTTGTACTGAATAGATTCAGCCGTAGCTGTAATCGGGTTAGTGATTATTCTAGGGGTGTCGTTAACCGGTGTTACCCTGAGATAAACTATCATAGTATCAGCTAAGAAGCCATCATAAGCTATCACCCGAAAGGATGTATCACCAACTCCCTCGGTCGGTGTACCAGTAATCACTTCTGAAGCAGTATCAAGCCATGAAGGTATTTGGTCAAAATATATCAATGGTGTATCGCTCGGATCAGTAACAGTCGCTTTATAAGTGAATGCTATATCCTCAAATGCAGTATCAATGTTTGCGGAAGTTATGACCGGTGCCAGATCATCGTTAAGAATGCCGTAAGTGAAGATCGTATCATTATTCATCAGTACGTTTACAGGATTTTTCAGAATCAGCCTAACAGACTCATCTTCTTCAGGGCATCCGTCATTGGTGACCGCAAGAGTGATAGTCTTAAGCGTGTCACCTGGAGAAAACAAAAGGGTTCCGTTGGTTAATGTATAATCCACACCACTACCGGATGCCGTACCACCAAGCACCCGATAATCGATGGACAAAGACTTTTTTGATTTCGCACTGAGCATCACATCTATCCCCACAGTCGACAGACTTTCCGGCCCTTGTGCCTCAACGGGATTGAACGACACATATTGAAAATCATCATCAATGATTGTGAATCTATGTACAATCTTCGTACCGGTAGTCACGTTAACCGGATTTGAAAGTGTTATCTCAAACGATTCGTCAATTTCATCAACATTATCATTGACAAGTCTAAAATTTATCGATTTACTCGTTTCACCTGGAAAAATTTTCAGTGTTCCGTCAGAAAGCGTAAAGTCGGTACCTGCACCCAACGCCGTAATGGCAGTGGCGGCATAATCCACGCTTACAGTACATTCAGATACTTCGGAAAGAGTAACTGAGATCGATACATCTGACTTTTTCTCATTCTCCGAAAGAGCTGCATATACAAAGTTCACCTGGGGCGGAGTATCATTATCGACGATTGTGAGAGTATGAAATAAAGTATCATCTGTGAAACCGCCTGATTTATTTACCAAAGCGATTCTGACTGTTTCATCAGGTTCATCAATTAGATCATCGGTAATCGTTACGATTATCGATTTGGTCAGATCTCCCGTTTTGAATGTAATAGTACCAGATGCAAGAGCAGCATCGATTCCTCCAGCCTTGGCAGTACCTCCTGCAATAGAATAATCAGCCTGGAGCGTAGATGTTGAAGGAGTCGACAGAGAAAGGGTTATAACCGCGGTCCCCTGACCTTCACTGGCATTGGATACAGCAGAACTGAAATGTATCGTCTGTCCCCTGTCAGAAATTGTCATACTGTCGCAACCATCTGCCCAGTAAGGTGCAGATGCTGTAACTTTTACCCGCTGAAGTCCATCAGAAACGAAATCATCTACAATTGTCAAAGGGAATTGAGTTGTTTTATCACCGGCTTTGATAATTAGGGATTCGGGTACCGTGACTTCACCTATGTCCGATGATTCCAGAAATACCTTGAAATCATAATCCAGTGGCCATGGAAGTGATACAGTCGCCTGTGAATCGATAACACCATCACCTTCGACAGCGTTATCCGGTAAACAGAGAGAGAGAGCAAACGTCTTTGGTGAAGTGCGAAGCGACCCATCACCAATCAACACCATCCCATACCACCATTCCGGTGCCACAGAGTTGTCTTTTACAGAGTTGAACCATGTGGTAAAAGCTTTACCGAAGCAGTTTCCCTGGGAAATTGGGGTGTAAAAGTAATTATCGTTCCACATACCTCCGGTTTTAGTGGAACCCCATGCGAGCAGTCCGGTTGTACGGCTTGTATCAAAAGCAATGGAGCCTGCAAGATAGTTGCTAGCAGTAAAGTCTGATCCCGAACAGACGAAATAGCCGCAAAATAGCGCTGGGGCCCGTTTGCTACGATAATCATTCGGATATACATAATTAAAAATGGAACGGCCATCCTGATAATAGCCGTGCCCGCTGGGGTTACCATGGGATCGTGTCAAAATCAATTCTACTGAAGCCGGAAGACGGCTCTTGTAATCAGCAGCTGTAGTGATATCGGCATCTTTAACTGCAGTTATACCCCAAGATGTATATACTTTTGCCACGGCTGTACTATCACCGTTGCACATATTTGTCCAGTCGTCGTCATCATAAATAAGAGCTGTGGAGGATGGATTCAGAGTCCGTTGCCGATAGCTGTGGTTTTTAATAAAATAATTGTTAAGTATTGCAGTTTCTGTTCCCAGCGAAGAAAGATTACTGGTTTTCATGCGTGAAACCCAGATTTCCAGATTTCTATCGCCGGTCCAGGTGTCGTATTTGCCATTATCCGGTTGCACAGATCCATTTGTGAGCTGATCAGACCATGTTCCGTTAAGGTCCATGTAAAATATATCACATGGAAAGTCTTCGTACTCTTCTGGGTCACCGCCTGTACCATCCCAATCCTGCATCATTTCATAAATGATATAAGGAATATCCCCTATCAATTCAGCCCCGACCAGAGACTGTGGTTCAGCATAGAGTGTAGCAAGATAATAGCGTAATTCCTCAGCTGTACCTGAGCCAAAACGGTTGATGATCACAGTGTAACCCTCGGCCTCAAGATCAGCAGCAAACCGGGCCAGACCTGTAGCAATACTGCTGTAGATCGCATCCTCAACAATCAGACAAATCCGTTCACCCGGACCGGGTGCAATCAAATTTTTACTGCTGGGGCTTTTGATGTTACTGCGCATCACCGGCACGATCTTTAATAATTCATTTCCGGTAGAAGGAATAGAGTGAACAGGCTTTGAGCTGCCATCCAGACTCATCCAACGGCTGGGTTTTGGAGCAGATTCATCCGCCCGCACAGATTGTGGAAGAGTCGATGTAATTCCGCTGGAAATTAGCGCACCGCAGAAAACCATTTTCAGAATGTTTTTAATTTTTTTCATAATTTATCCTTCAATTCTCTGAAATCGTAAGTGGTGAGACTGCGATTGCACCCCGGATGGTTTTAAGGTTGACATCATTATGATCACTATCGCGAACAATACACTCGGATATAGAAATATTGCTTGTATCACTGCTGCCAGCAGGTTTGATGGCCAGGTCAAGAAGAGCCATATCCCCTTGAATTGCCGTCGATTGCGGACCAACCCCAAGATTTATGGTGTTATCATCTGTAAGCAGTATAACATCCAGACTTTTACTGAATTTATTATTAACACTGCTAAGAACACCACCACTAATGACCAGTTTCAAAGAATGTGATTCAGGCAAACCTTTGGTGTTAAGCGTAAAAGTTGCCAAACCATCTTTAATTATAGCCTTTCGTGGATAAAGGTATACCGCCGGATCTTTTAACGTTTTTACTTTAAAGTAAATCGTGTCATATACAGTTGTACTTGCGCGTATTACTCTGCTTTGCAGTTTGAAAACATGATCACCATCATCAAACAGATCCGAAAAGATTGTCCGGGTAGACCAATTTGACCATGTTTTCCCATCAATGCTGAAGCGGAATTCATTTTTTTGCTCATCATTATTCCAGCTTAGCGTAACAGTTCCTGATGTATCAATACTATTGGCTGGAATATTGGTTTGAATTGTAGTCTCCAATGGTTTATTGTCAATGGAAACCGGATTTTTTTTGCATGCAGAAAAAAAGAGGACACCCAGAGGCAGGCCTATCTGCAAAATCGTAGTGATTTTCATTTTGAACTCCGGAAATTTGATGCTGTTTATTAAGTAATACATCAGTTGAGCAACGAAACACGATAAGATTGCCGCAAAAGTATAGCATAAGGTTGGCAGTATACGGTTTGGTCCGCTCAATTTAGTATTGAAGCACAACTATTAATATAAAAAGTAATATTAATTTATGCTATGGAAAACGGACCTTTTTTGTGAAGTGAAACTTTTTTCAAGGAAAGCAGATCGACAGAACAGATAAGTAATTATAATACAAAGACATAGACTCAACATTAGAAAAATACAAGTCAGTTGTCGGTTTTCTTTACCATTAAACGAGCACGGCTAAAAAAGATATTTGGATCTTCAATACCGGAAAATCCGACATCTTCAGCAATTTGCATTGATCTCAAAAAACCAGATCTGCAAACGTGTACCTTTGGCTCGACAACCAGATATCTACCCCCCTCTTTTATCAGGTTGTACACATTCTGCAAAAACCTTTTTTGATCCGGTACCTCATGCAACATCCAGAATGAAAGTGCAAAATCCACCTGAATTTCAGATGTTAAGCTTTCACCAGTAACCTGCTTTATTAAAACCCTGTCGGATACTCCTGCTTTTTTTGTGCGTAAGCGTAATGCTTCAAGCATTTTTTCCTGCAGATCGATGGCAATGACTTTTCCATTTTTTCCAACCATTTTGGCCATGGGAACCGAGAAATAACCTTTGCCGCATCCAATATCAGCCACAATATCTCCATCATGGACATACGGTGACAGAATTTGATTTGGGTTTTGAACCAACCTTCTGAACTTGTTATCAAACGACCAGCAAAACCACCATGGACAAACATGACAATTTCTAAAAAACAAATAATCGCTTAATTTCGGCATATTTCCTCATTTTTTATCAATCCTAAAATCCGCAGTTAAATGCAGCGTATACACCTCAACAGCGGAATTTAGGATTTGACTGCATTTAAATATCAGACAGACATTTTTCTATTTTTAAAAAAAACTATCAGTTTTGGAATTTCCATGAATGCAACAGTAATCAAACCACCAGCAACTGATAGCAGTAAATCGATTGCAGATACATTTCCAAACATAAAAAGCTTTTTAAGAAATGGAATCAACATAATAAGACTCATTACCACTGCCGTTCCGCTGATAACCCATTTAAAAGCTTCGTTTTTCTCCTTTAGCATACTGATACAGGATCTGGTTAAAGAGCGATTCGATAAAATCATACCAAGATTGCAGATAACCAGAGTTATGAATGCAAGAGCCCGGGCAGCTTCAGTAGAATGATCGTTGCGAATATACATGTAAATAGAGATGGTAACGATAAGTGCCAAACAGCCCTGGAAAACGCATTTGAATATCGTTGCAATATCAAAAAGTTTGGCATCAATGCTTCGAGGTTTGCGTTTCATAACATTCCGATCATCCCTGTCTGATTCAAATATCAGTGTACAGGCCGGATCGATAATCAATTCAAGGAAAACAATATGTACTGGGAAAAGGATCAGAGGCCAATTCAGCAGAACCGGGATCAATGACAAACCCGCAATCGGTATATGTACTGATAGTATATACATCATTGCTTTTTTCAGGTTATCATATATTCTCCGCCCCATACGGACAGCAGTTACAATCGAGTTAAAATCATCATCAAGAAGAACCAGCGAGGCTGCTTCACGAGCTACATCTGTACCACGTTCACCCATAGCCACCCCAATATGTGCGGCCTTCAAGGCCGGAGCATCATTGACCCCATCACCAGTCATAGCGACAATTTCATTATTCATTTTCATAGCTTTGACAATGCGTAATTTCTGTTCAGGTACCATTCTGGCGAACACGTTCACATCTCTTATTTGAAAAGCGAGTTGTTCATCACTTAGTTTTTCAAGCTCGGGTCCGGTAATATACCGTTCAGAATTCTTCAGTCCGATCTGCCTGGCAATACTCATTGCAGTTCCAGGATAGTCTCCAGTAATCATTATCGTTCTGATTCCGGCACTATAGCACTCCTGAATGGCATCCTTGACATTGGGCCGAACAGGATCTTCCAAACCGAGTAACCCGGTAAATTCAAAGTGAAAATCATGCTGTATACCTGGTAAATCTGACTTTTTATATCTGGCTTTCGCAACACCGATAACACGTTTACCTTGATTGCTCAATAGATCGATATATTTACTCAGCCATTTCATTTGTTCATTATTAAAATGGCATAAATCGGCAATAGCTTCAGGTGCACCTTTGGCAGCAATGATGAAATCATCGCCCTCAGCTGAAATCCATACACGTGACATGGCTAACAATTCTCTGCTTAACGGATATTCACGCTGTAGAGTCCAGGTGGTATGAATATGTTCGGTTTGTGCTAGTCTGCTTTCACCAAGTTCCTTCATTGCTTTTTCCATCGGATCAAAAGGATCAACCGGACTTGCCAGAATGCTATACTCAACAACTTCATGAAAATTTTCAGGAATTATCTGGTTCTTTGATTTAATAGTAAATACCTGGTCACCTGCGACAATATCGGTTATAGTCATTTTATTCATAGTTAATGTGCCTGTTTTATCAACACAAAGAACTGTAGCAGAACCCAGTGTCTCAACAGCAGGTACACGACGTGTCAGAACACGGTACTTGGAGATCCGCCATGCTCCAAGGGCCAGAAATACAGTAAGTACAACCGGAAACTCTTCAGGCAGCATAGCCATTGCCAGCGATAATCCTGCAAGAAAACCCTCAAGCAGATTTCCCCGCGTAAACCAATATGCAATAACTACAAGGATACAGAGTACCCCACCGAAAATTGAAAAGGTCTGTACTACTTTTCCGGTTTGATTCTGTAACGGGGTCCTTTCTTCCTGAAGAGATTGCAATGCTTTGCCTATTTTTCCAAGTTCAGTTCTGGTACCGGTGGTTTTGGCAATCCCAACGGCTTGCCCGGAGACCACCAGTGTCCCTGAAAAAATTGACGGTAGATCATCACCACCCGGTTTATCAAGAGCGGTCTCTGCAGCATTGTCCGTGGCCGATTTTCTCACCGGGACCGATTCACCGGTAAGAAGTGATTCATCAACCGAAAAGTTTAATGCATGAAGCAAGATACAATCGGCAGGAACCCGGTCTCCTTCTGAAAGCAGAATAATATCATCACAGACAACTTCCCGCCCTGGAATACGAACCTTTTCTCCATTGCGAAAAACGTAGGCACGTGGACTGGATAAATCCTTTAATGCTTCAAGTGCCCGTTCAGTCTTTCGTTCCTGGTAGAAGGTTATTCCGATTATAACAAAAACAAATCCCAACAGCATGAGAGCTTCCTGAAACTCACCTGATAACAGATATAATGCTCCACAAGAAATAAGCAAAAGAAACATCGGCTCCTTGAGTACACTTAATAATATATCTACTGAAGATCTCATTCCCTGAGAAGGAAGCTCATTGAATCCATCTCGCATTTGCCGTTGTTTAACTTCTGAATCGGACAACCCTTTAAGATTTTCGAAAGATAATCCACTCATTTTTGTCTCCTTTCCTGTCGCATCAATTATGTTAGTTTGTACTAACTAATTTAAAATTTGAGGCAAATATCATTCCGGCAACTTACATTATTAAAGCCCCAGATGTTTGATAACTTTATTTAACAGTAACACCAATTGATCGAGTTCTTCTTTGTTTAGAGAATCTTTAAAGTTCTCAGCATATCCCTGATGAATTTGATCATGTAAATCTGATATCCTCAGCCCCTTAGTCGTT
>DATAMG010000008.1:0-19238 GCA_036260705.1 Chitinispirillaceae bacterium
ACATATGCGTAACCTATTGGATGCTAAGCCATTCACGCGGTTTGACCTTATCACGTTGTCTATAAGGCCTGCACCGCGTTCAAGTCTTATCATCTCAATATGTTACGCCTCTGCATCCACCTCAACTGCGGAATTTAGGATAATACCTTTCCACCACAGGCGTATAGTTAAGAAGATTCCATATTTCCATGTACCCGGTAACAGTTCCCCATCGCGGATACAATTTAAAGGAATAACGCAGATTAAGCGTAAAGAAGGGATCCAAAAATTCACTGCAATATTTTTTTGACGAATCCAAAATATAACTGCTACTTTGAATATCGTAAATCACAGCATTAAAGGGTTTCCCGCCCGCCCCTACTACACGCAAAGAGATCCCGTGATGCCGGGAGTTCCATCCCAGGCTTAAACCTGCAGTAGCGCGAATATTGTTTGCATCATTGTACCACTTTTTGTCTGTATACTTATTTTTAATATCGAAAACTGCTCCGGAAAAAGAATAATAAAATTTGGCATTTTCCATCTCTATACCATCGATAAGATACACATTTTCATGAGAGTGTCCTCCCCGAACAAAAAGTGAATTATCAAAATTAGATCCCATAAAATTTACTACTGCAGGATGAGTAGAAAGAACTCTGTTGATATCATTAACTGTACCAGCTGTATTTGTCAGTTCGAAATTACTCAACCTGGTTACAGAAGTGGTTTGAGATGGTTTTTTCTGAACAATGAAATTACCGACAACCACCATATTTTCCAATTCATTTATGGTGCTTTTCATCAGATTTGCAATAAAATCAGGGTTGCTGATTGTTTAATGTAAACAGATGACTCGAAAAACGTATCGTACCCGGCAGCATAAATTTTGACCGAGTAGATACTGGCAATTATCGAATCGAAGTGGCATTTTCCGTTTTCATTTACAGAAAAGCTTTTCACACTATCACCAAGCCACACAATTCCACCCTTTACCAGCACGCCTGTTCTGCAATCTTTAGCAATTATGGAAATCGATCCGTATAGATTATCCGCATGTGTTGATAATGTTAACGAAAGAAAAGTCAGTAAACAAAAAATAAAACGCATTTTTTCAATTCTCCTGAAGATTCATGTAAAAGCAAATGGATTCGGGTAAAGCAATGATAAGAAGTCAATACAGACTTGTGTAAGCAGATCAAATATACTTCACGTTGAATCTTGAAAAAATGTATGAAATGCTCATAAGCTGAAACGCATAACCTGAAACAAACCGATTCAGGTTAATTTTTTTCTGCAGGATAATCCAGGTTGGGTTAAAATTTATTCCATTTTGCAGCCATAATAATTTGAACCGCAAACATATACTGATAACAAAATAATCCAATCAATATTATATTAGTATATAATCTGAATTAACTGATCCATTTTATGGGGTTTTTTTCGATTATACTATTGGGGGGGCAATCTTGAGAAAAATCAGAATAATCTTGCAAGTTATCTTTGTTTCACTTTTCCTCAGCGCTTTTTTTTTCCTTAATACCAACCCGTTGGCCTACACATTTGATAGTGAATTTTTCCTTCGTTTAAATCCATTTACCGGTTTAATCAGTATGATAGCATCCAGAACTGTAATTATGCCCCTGGTGATTTTCTCTTCGATTTTGTTAATTTCCACGATTCTTTTTGGACGGTTTTTCTGTGGCTTTTTCTGCCCGCTTGGAACTATGATCGATTTCTTTGATCGATTTCTTTATTCTCGAATGCGTTCTAACAAACGTCGCCCTCAAATTTTTCTTCAGCGCCTCAAATATGTTCTATTAACCATCGTCGTGGTGCTTTCAGTTTTTGGAGTGCTCTTCCCTATTTTCATAGACCCACTTTCACTTGTAACACGATTTATGGCTCTTCTGATCCACCCGTTAGCAAATATTATGGGCCAGGATATTCTACGGCTTACCAGCATTTTCTCTTCATCTTTCAGTAACCACCTTTATAGCATTCATCCCTTCAAAATACCATTGTATTATGGAACCATGTTAACCCTGATTTTGGCAGTTATAGTTTTTGGAGGAAGTTTCTGGGATAAGCGGTTCTGGTGTCAGTATGTATGCCCTACTGGGGCTTTTCTGGGAATAATGAGCAGATTTTCTCTTTTCAGAAGAAAGACCAGTGAATCCGGTTGTAATAGTTGTTTACGGTGCGCCAGATCCTGTCCGGTACAGGCTATCGATGAAAAAGATGTCACCAAAACAAGAGTATCGGAATGTATTGAATGTGGAATATGTGTTCAGCTAAAGGATAATTGCAGCAGTTTCCATCTGGGGTTGCCCTCAAGCCAAAAAAGACTCAGTCCGGATCTGCACAGGCGTCACCTTTTATCCGGTGTAACTGGTGGACTTTTAATGTTGCCTGTTTTCAGGGCAACCGGTATTAGTAAAAACGATAATCATGGTAAACTGATCCGGCCCCCCGGAACCATTCCTGAAGAACAGTTTATGGCCCGCTGTTTGGCCTGTGGAGAGTGCATGAAGGTCTGTCCAACCAACACCCTTCAACCATGCATGTTTACTGATGGTTTCTCACGTCTTTACACCCCAAAGGTAGTTCCCAGAATTGCCGGATGTGAGGAGAAATGTAATCTTTGCGGTAATGTCTGTCCTACTGGTGCAATACGGAAATTACCTCTGGAAGAGAAACAGTTTGTAAAGATCGGCACCGCGGTGTTGGATCATCATCGCTGTCTGGCCTGGGCTCAGAATAAAGAGTGTCTTGTCTGTGATGAAGTCTGCCCTTATAATGCTATAGAAGCACGTGTAGTAGAAACGGTAAAAGGGAGGTTTAAGGTTCCTGTTGTGAATGAAGATTTATGCATCGGCTGTGGAATGTGCGAACAACATTGTCCAATTTTCGACATCGCGGCTATTACAGTATATAAATTTGGAGAAAACAGAAGATTAACAGGTGAGTATACAACAACATGGCAGAAAGAGAAAACACGGGAACTGCGCCGCAATTCTGACAGTGCACAACTTGGAAAATCCATCACTGGAATTGAGGAAGGGGATATTCAGAATAACAGATCAACTCCGGATTCTGACCCTTACGGGAACGGAGAAAGCAGTTCCGGTTTTTCCAGTGGTTTTGAATAACCAGCCCGTCATTTTAATGCCGGGATAAAAGTTGATCTATCCGACAATTCATGATGGATTTTTTACAGAATGAACATTATCTAAAATTTGAATAACTAAAGATGCCACGGAGGAACAATGGCTATTTCCAGACGTACATTCATAGAAGCTGCAGCTGGAGCTACTGTACTGGCTGCGGGAGGGACTTTCGCCCAACAGAATAGTACCGGTTCAAAAAGCGAGGTATATGTAGGCAAAGGGACAGCTGCACAGATGCTTCCAAAAATTTTGGAAAAAATGGGTGGACTCTCCAGGTTTGTAAAACCGGGGGCCAGGGTATTAATAAAACCAAATATGAGCTTTGCCAATCCACCTGAATGGGGAACCGGAACCAGTCCGGAGGCAGTTTTTACCATGGCTAAGCTTTGTTTGGATGCTGGTGCTAAAAGAGTTATCGTCTGTGATAACACCATTAGAGAACCGGAACATTGCAAGGAGAAAACCGGTATCGCTGCTGCCATAAAAGATCTTAAAGGCGCTGTTATTTTTATTCCCAAACAGGATAGCATGTTTATCAGGAAAAATGAGCCAAAAGCAAAAGAGCTCAGAGAAACTGATGTGGTTAAGGAAGTGTATCAGTGTGACACCTTTATTTCGCTTCCCACCGCAAAATCTCATAGTGCCGGGGGTGTTTCTCTTAACATTAAAGGATTGATGGGTCTGGTGAAAGAACGCGGCTCTTTTCATCGTGAGATGGAGATGCACACGGCGATTGCTGAACAACTTTATTATATGAAACCTCATTTGTGTATTGTTGATGGAACACGGGCATTACTTGACAATGGACCTGCCGGCCCTGGTAAAGTAATAGAGTTGAATACATTTGTGGCTGGAACCGATCCGGTCGCTGTAGACAGTTATGCGGTTTCTCTGGCATCCTGGTATGGGAAGACTTTTGATGGCAAACAGGTTAAACATTTGAAATTAGCAGGTGAATTGGGTTTTGGAAATGTGGAATCATCTATGATTTCTGAAATTGCGGTTTAAAAAATATGCGTTCTCAAGTGTTGGACTTGAGAATACTCTTTTTTCTTAAACATATTTCAGTGTAGTAATTTCCTTAATAGAGAATTTATATCCTGGTAAATTCTAATAAACCTTTATTCAAGCGATTAATGCTTTTAAGAATTTTTTTTAAAAATTTGTAAATAGTTGAAGGAATAATACCGGATGAATTGTAATAGTCCGAACTGTGTACATTGTTTTTATTACAAATTGAGCAGGAAGTAGAATTGTATAGTTTTCAGGTAAAGCAGTCTGCAGGAGATCTCTTGATCGTTAATTAATCTGTTTTTCAGGGGTGAAAGGAAATCCAAAAAGGTGATTTTTCGGAAATCTCTACTATTAGTTTCAATTCATTTAATGTTTTTTTTTACTTCCACAGGGGCCCAGCCTGCCCTTAGATGGCGTATTTTCAAAAGCAACAACATTTCCTGGCTTGTTTCACCTTCAGATCTGCTTATCTTCTCTTCTGCAACCCGAACGATCCGCCCCATGACAATTGATCCTGTCAGAAAGGTTTCATTTATCACCGATGTTGTAGAATCTGAGGACTTTTTATTTGTTTCAACAGATGTCGGCTTATATAAAATCGATAAGAATACCCAGAGCAGTGAGCGAATCTCCTTCCCTGATGACCAGATAATTCAAGGAAAAATAGCTGTTGACATGGATTATATATGGCTGGCTGATAGTAATAATCTTTATAGCTACGACAGATTGGGAACAGAGTGGCAATCGTATAAAATACCGGGAGAAAGTATTCAAACGACAGGCATTTCCAGCAATGGAGAAGATGTTATTTGTATAGGAAAAACTGTGGTGAATACTTTTGCCATATCTACAGAAAAATGGAACACCACTAAAATCAATGACAGTATATCCGATTCGGCAGTATTTTTTAATGGCAATAACACGCTTACGATGATAGACAATAGTTCGATACTTCGTTATATGCCATCTTCCTACTCCTGGGAAACAACCGTAACAGAATCTATACCACGAGACTATCTGGATGAAGATTCTGTAATTTATTATGTTGTTGGCACTAAATTGATGAAATTGACGACGTCAACTAATGTAGTTCGTCCCCTGGATATTCCTCAGACTGGGGAGATCTACGCTTTTTCCAAGATTTCTGATACACTGCTTATTGCTGCTCAGAAACGAATTGTAAAATACAACATCAATTCCAGTTCGATGGACTTTATTGAATATACCATTGATCTTGATGCATCCACTATTGAAAAAATTACGTTTCATGATAAATTCCTTATTGTAATTTGCAAATCTTTTGTAGCTCTGTATGATACTGAAAACCGCTCCTGGCAAAAGATTGCCAGGGGAGAACTAAAACAGAAGATTAAAGCAGTCACCTGGGATGATAAGGGATTTATTACCAGATATGCTCCGGGTTATCAATCATCTCTTACAGGGAGTATTGAAGAGAACTTCTCTCTAAGATACAAGGGATTTAAGTACGATACTACTTTTCATACCAGATTCAGAGATGGACAGATCGTAAGAGACACTATACTGGACAGCACCAGATTATTTGGTTATACTCTCCCCTCTCTGCCACTTATGAATCTGAATTTCCGAACTACCGATCCTCATGATCGCAGTCTGGAAATGCTTTTTAATAATACCAGTCTCAGCACCGTCCCCAGTAAAGGACTTACTTATCAGGGCAATCGGGATGACCGCTTAAATTCCGTAAAAGTCGGTTCAACCTCCAGTAATCAACTATCATCCCCTACATTGCCCACTGCACAACTTGAAGGCGGAAGCATAATTATTGATAGTAAAAAACGCATTAAAGAACGAGACCGTAAAATACTCAGGATCGCTGCAGGATCGGGTCTAATCACCACACAGACAAGGTGGCGTACTCTGCCATTTCGAAGTAATGGAACCTATAAACTTTCTAAAATGAAAAATTTAGGGTACAACGATCTTGAAAGTGATGATGACGATACGCTGAGCCTGGATTCTGCTGACGTTTCAGATACGACAGATTCAAATAAAGATACCACCAGAATAGTTCCTGGATCAGTTCTTGTGTGGATCGATGGAGAACCACTTGATTCAACCAAATATACTTTTTACAGCCGCACAGGTAAGCTTCAGTTTACCCCGGATGCACCGGTTGACCCGGTTTCAATAATAACCATTCAATACAAGATTCAAACTATCCCCGATGGTGGAATAAATGAAGTCGAACTGCTCCCAAAACACAATTTCGGTTTATTGAATTTTGGATCGGTAAGTCTTGCTCCTAATGAATGGATCTCAGCCAGAGTGGGATATGCCGGTCTCGATGCTGATACGCTTTCATCATCGAAAAAAAACAGTCCGATTCTCAATGCCTCGGTTCCATTGGAAATTCGTAAAGACAAGTTTATTCTTAAATTTGCTCCGGAGTATTCTTATAATACTCAGACTGGTGCAATGGCCGGATCAGCTTTGCTGCAAAGCCGTTTCGGAAGCAAAACCGGATTTGTTTTCAATGGTATGTTTGCAGATAATGAATTTGTTACTACAGATTCTCTTTCTTACGGCTATGGTGCAGTTAGAAATCAATACGATTTTACTTTATCTCATGATATTACAAACGAAATGCCTGTAAGCTATTACCAGCACCGTCGTGAAGCCGAAAACGGAATAGAGAACCGGTTTTCAGCCCAGGCAGGAGTACATATCCCAGAGCGTCCATTCCTGGATTTGACTTTATCACGAATCTCAATTGAGCACGTTTGTGCACCAGATTCAGAAAAAACTGCGTTCGACAGCCTTTTTGATACTAAAGATAAGATGAAAATCCGTCTTTATGAGACATCATCCAAAATCCTGACAAATTTGACCCATGCAAAAAAGATCAGCTATGATCTCTCTCATTCTGAATACAGATACGAATCTGGAGGAAAAGGATGGCGAAACGGCAGAATGAGCACTGCAGAAGTCACAGTCGCTCCGATTCAACGCATTACTCTATCCGGTAATCTAATTTATCAAGGTGGCATAGAAATCGACAGCATGCCATCTGCTATTTTTAAACCGAATTTTGAACTGCAGACAATTGATGCTCCAAAGGGTGTCGATTTTAATGCTTCGTATTATCTGAACTACGGTAAATTCAGTTTATATGACAGCAGCACCGATAGTATTACAAGATCAATGAATATCATATTAAAACCAGGCATGTGGTTTCCTGTACTTCGTTGGATTTCTCCCAGGGCAGCTATTTCACAGGTTATAAACTGTGCATTCAGTGTAGCAGGGCCTGATTTCTGGGAAATTCTGACAGGCTCTAATAGTACAAACACATCTAATCTGCAGAAAAGTTTCGGATTCAATATCTATCCCACAAATGAAATCCTGATAAGAAACAACAACGAATTTTCAGAACTTGATTCAGGTAACACTTTTAAGACGACTAATGATATTCAGTTATGGTTAGGAACCAGAAATTTCTGGCAGGCCATATGGAACTTTTCCACAAAAAATAATTTTCACAATGGAAGTCTGATTTATGACCGGATACTGACATCATGGCTTAGAACCTCACCGAGTTTTACAGTTACTTCAATGATCGATTCTATTGGAACCAGGATAGAAACCAGTCCGGCACTTAAAATCAATATTAATCTTCAGAACTTCTGGTTTGTAAAAATCCTGTCCAATTCACATGATTTAAAATTACTCTGGACAAAATACAAAAACAATTCAACAATTATTCCACAGATTGGCTACACATTTAATTTAACATTATTACTGATGCCTAATATTCAGCTTAACAATTTTGAAACAATTGTGTTTAAAGATAGCAAGATGAAGGATTTTCAAAGTCGCTTATCAATGATTGTTAATTTTTAAAGACTTACGTTTTTGATATAGCTAAACATAATGATAATTAAAATGCAATATAATAATTTAGCAAAGGAAGTACTGTGAAGAAGATTCTAAACTTGATGTTGTTATCAGCCGTTTTTTTTCTCATTCATATTTCATGTGAACTGGTATCTGATAACGGAGATTCAGTCCAGGGAGTTAAGGCTTTACGTTTAACTAAAGATGATATTTCCGGCTGGACGGAGGTGAGCTCTAAAGGTTTTGAAGAATTCGAGGCTGCTTCACTTCATCTAATCATAAATGGAGATGCCCCCCAGTATGTCGATAAGGGTCTTGTTAAAGGATTTATTCAGCATATAAATAATGCAGAAAAAAGAGGTGATCTATTTATTTTAGATTTTGGTACTGAAAGCAATGCTGCTGCCATGTATAATTATATGAATGATCAGAACAATTATAAAGCAAAGGCAGGCAATTATGATATGAATACTGCTCAACTTAATACTTCTGCAGCGGATGGAGTAACTGCTTATTCCCATTTTGGACGATACTATATCGAGATTAGACTAAAAGATTTTCCAAATGTTCTTGAGTCACATCAAACTGCAGAAAGTCTTATTGAAGTATTCCAATATAAAATTTCTGATTTGTAATTTTAATTTAAATATGTTTTTTATGCAATATTTCCATATAATAACCATCTGATTAACATTTTGACTGATGGAAACTGGGAGGTGCAATGAAAAATGACTCAACTATAAGCAGAAGAACCTTTTTAAAAGGGACCGCAGCCACAGCAGCTGTAACAATTGCGCAAGGTGCAACATCGAATGCCTTTGCACAACAAGATGTGCCAGATAAAGGCCCTGGAAACAAATGGCCAGGACGAGTAGTAATCAACTTTGACAAAAATGCTGTAACAATGGATGGAGCAAAAGGAACAGCTGTACCTGAAATGTTAAAAACTATGGTGGATAAATCGATTCAGGTTTTAACCGAAAAGGAAGATATCGGTGAAGCCTGGAAAGCTGTTTTTCCGGCATCATTAACTGCACAATCAATAATTGCTATCAAAATCCCGCTTGGATGCGCAGATCAGAAAATCGCTCCACACTGGTCTTTTGTAAAAGCGATTACTGATGGACTGCAAAAAATGGATTTCAATGGAACTAAATTTCCCGGTTCCAATATAACTATTTATGACATGCGTTGCAATAATAGGCTCGCAGATTATGGCTATACATCAGCAAATTTCGGCAATGTAAAAATTGTATACGATAGCGAAGGAACTGGTGCCACAGATGGTGCAAAAGGCCTTCAATATGCCAAATCACTAAAGGCGGCTAATTTTTTAATCAATGTTTTTCGACCCGGTGGCCATGGTGCTTATGTGGAAGGTTTAACACTTGGTTTTAAAAATCATTATGGTACTTATAAAGTTGATCACAATGCAAGCTCTGCTCCTGGATATTTACGAGATATCAACTGCACCGGGGTTGTTCTCAACAAAAACGTTTTATCGGTTTGTTATGGAATATTTGGCGCAGCAGAAAGTTCCGGAAGTCCAGGTTCATCTGCAATACCCTATTATTATTATGCACGAAAAATCGATTCGACCATCACAAATGAGTCCTATCCTCCTTGTACAATTATAATGAGTACCGATCCGATCACAGCAGAAATGCAAACAATCAAAATGATGCGACTGGCCCCAAAAGAACCTAAGGACTATACTGTAGCATCCATGCCAAAATACCTGAAAGCATCGGGAGGAGTAAGTGATGCTACAGATGATAAAAAAACCTACAATATCGGTATCATTGATGAATCCAAGATGGATATTAGACAAATCATCAATGGTCAGGTAATCGGCACAGTTATTAAAAATAACAGAACTGCTTTAGGTGGCTATAGCCCTAATATAGGCGTACATAAGATAAAGGGGCAAAATGTAACACTGATTCATTATTCATTACCGGATGTAAAAATTGGTAGTGAAGCAAAACTGGATATTTTCGATCTGAGAGGCAGCCTGGTTCGCAGTCTTTCCGGTTTTATAGCTGGAGCTGTGAATAATGTCTCCTGGGATGAGAAAGATACTCTTGGAAAACTGGTTAACAATGGCACCTATATTCTCAGACTAAGTTCAGGTAAAGTGAATTTATCTGAACAGTTTACGATTATCAGGTAAATGAAAAATTAAAAAAAATCCCCCTGTTTCTTACTTTTAAGGCGGTATTTTTGCCGCCTCTTTTTTACAATCAAACAATTATGCGAAATATCTATCCTTATAATTTAGTAATATTGTTTTTATTCCCATTCTTTATTCTCTGCCAAAGAGTGCCCGAACCCGCTTTTCATGTTATACCGGCTCCGTTTGTATACAAAATCGTTGAGCATAACGACTCGATTTACTATTCGACACCCTCAGGTGAAATTTTCCGGTTTCATACAGACAATCCCGATTCAATTGTCCTTTTAGCCCGAAAAAAGGGCTGCCCGATCCGTGGACTCGCCTTCAAAAAAGACGGTACGCTCATTATCTCTTCGTACGAATATGGCATTCACAGGTTATCCAACGACTCACTGGCAGCTGTACCCAAAATGGGGCGAAGAGCCTGGGCAATGAAACTCGATAATTTTGACAATATCTGGCTTGCTGGCAGATGGGGAGTGTTCAGGCAGAAAAACGATACCCTGATAAAGTTTACCGATTTACGGGAGGCATATGATGTAGACTTTTATCAAGGCTACCTTGCCGTTGCCCACCGCTCGGGAATTACCCTCTACGATACCTCCATCGGCCAGATCGAAAAAACGTTCTCAAGCACGGAAATCTTCTGGACTATCGATATTTTCGACTCGCTTTTAACGGTGGGAGGCGTCCAAACCTGCGCATTAATCCAAAACCAGAATGAAAAGTATGTTCCGCTGGGAGAGAAGTACAATATCCCATGGTCGATAGTCAAAGACAGCAATGGTAACCTTTTTCTGGGTACAGAAAAGGGTCTCTACCGAATCAGGTCAGGAAAATTAAAAGCCGAGTGCATAAGTTTCAAAGGTAAGTGCATTAAATCACTTCTTATAGATAGCAAAGGACGGTTGTGGGTGGGACGTTATTTTAAACAATGAATCAGCCTCCTTGCCCAAGTCAAGCAATTGATTTATAGTTAGTATTTAATATCTCAACCCAGAATCGTCCGTGGTACTCGAGTTCTGTTCCTGTAAAGATCAAACAGGGCAGAAATCGAGCACGATTACTATTGACGATGAGGATTATGAAATGTCTGGTAGCTAAACATGTTGAAGCTACCGAACCACAGTCATTTGCATTGTTTCACGAAAACTGCCAGCGGACAAGCTCACCATATAAGAACCAGGTGCTACCATGTTTCCATTGGCTGCCCTTCCATCCCACTGCAGCGTCCATACGCCCGACCTTTCATTAATTTCACGGACTACTCGTCCCTTCATGTCAACAATACGCACTGTAAGATTGTCGCGATTACCCCTCGGCAGATTAAAATGTAGCGTGGACTTGGGCATAGACGAACCATTAAGCGTAAAGGTGATACTTTCAGACGAATGGTTTGGATTGACTTTTCTAATCGCAACGGTGTCGGGGGTCATTTCGACCCATTCGGGGTCAGTCTCCTTGTAACCGAATGCGGTAAGAAACTGCGGGATCACATCCTTCTGATGGTTAGTCACATTCATAAGTTTTTCACGTATCTCCTTGACACAGCAGTAGTCGACAGACCCGGCAAAGGTTCCCATGACAAGCCGGTCCAGCTTACCACCATCGACGCTTCCGGTAGGCCCGCTCTTCATAGCCCACAACGAGTCGACAATGCACAACTGCTGCCGAATGGGATTGCCGCCAACGATTTCAGGTATTTTATTGATGTTGATCAGCCCTTTGGTGGAGTGCAGGTGCATTGCCGTCCCATTAGAGCTTGCATTGAGAAAAGTGCCGAAATGGTTCTTGAGACATAAGGTCGTCATTCCCACATTGAACGTGGGGCTGGCGTGTCCTTTATTGACCGCGATATTCACGATGATATCGGTATTACCCTTTACCAGGTCGCCCGGAGCATATCCGGAGTTGTTGATTTCGGGAATTTTTACGGCTGCCGAACCACCGAGATCACTGTAACTGTCGGACAGTTTCGCGCGTATCTTAGTATTATCAGTCAAACTTACAGATGACTTGTACGTGCCATTTGGCCCCCTATATTGCCCCTGTCCGTCAAACATAACGATATTGGCCGGCTGAACGCCGAAATCGATAAGCACGTCGGTAATCTTTTTTATAACCGAAACCCGCGCCAGCATATTATTCGCGACACAATTCAGTTTGATGATTACTTTGGTATCTTTCCATGCTTTAGACGATCGGAAAATCGTCTTCCAGGCTTCGTCCGGGGTGGCCTTTCCAGTAAGGTGCATGGCCATTTTGTCCAAATTGTCTCGAACTCTCTGATCATCGACAACCTTATTCTGCGCAGCGAATGTACCTCCCGTAGGAGTTCCGGTCATATTCGGATCATGCATGCAGATAACGCGCATATTGTCGATATCCGGGTTGATCGGCATTTTATCTGTCCATGCAAAATCGTTCGCCATCGGTTTCGCTATCACCGATTTAATTGCACTACCGGCAAGAGTTGCTCCGGCAACGCCCTCCGCTGTAGATTTTATAAACGATCGACGGTTCATTGACATGGTACCCAGCCTTTCATTTAAACGTTTCAAAATATTTTCAGAATATTTTTGTTTGCGACTTATTGACTGCTGATGTTTCGACCAAATACCTCAAAGCAACTGATGTGGAACTTTTCAATAATGATCAGGGTGATATAGTCATAGGTATTCCCTTACAATGTTTATGCAATATCTCTGCTATTATTCGTGCATACTTGGTGCCGATTGGTTTAAAAAAATGTAGATCTACTGTAATATATCGGTTTTTTTGAAAAGGGCATTGAAATGATTCCAATGCCCCTTCCGTTTTATTGAATCCTATTAATGTAAAGATCTTATATCAACTTCAGTTCTTTTAATTTCATCTCAATTGTCTGGAGAAATTCAATTGTCTTGTTTTTAGCTTCACTCAAATTGGCACCGAACCCATCCAACCATAACACCACCATATATCTACCGAAAATTGCGTAGCCGTCGTACCCATAATCTGAGGATCTTACAAAAGCTTTAGCTATAGGATATGAACCGGTTGAGTCTTCATTTGAGAATTCCTGAACTTTAGAATCGTACATTTCTTTCGCATGCGCCTCGGTCCCGAAATCCATTACCCAGCTCTTATACAACTGTTCGCCTTTTATCATATTCTGTTCGAAGCCTTCTAACATCCCCTTTGCGGTATACGCTGGGGCACCGCCGTTGACCATGTCTAACATATCGCTTGCGTTGAATGCTGCAATTCCATTTTTCGCTTTGGGGTTAGCTTCAGGATTCGCGTTCCATCCGGAAATTTCCCCGTTTTCAAATTTTGCCAAAGAAAGGGTGGCGGTACCTCCATCATCGTCAGATGTTACTCTACAAGCCACCATAATAATACCAGCATACACCAGAACGGTTCCCCAATTTAATACAGCCTTCATTTTCATGCCTCCATTGGTAAAAGTTATACGATTCATGATTATCTCTATCTGTGTTTGCGGTGTCTTCATGTGTTCAGTTAAAAGTAGGCCAGTAAGATTGTGCTGTTGGTAAAATCAGCAAATTTTCCATTACTAAAAGCAAACTTGGTATTCGATACCTGCAGTTCAATATTCGGCTTGAACTTCACCCGAAGCCCCAACGAGTAACTGATTTCCGGTGTTTGTAAGGTAATGCCATTGTGTCGTTTCCATTGCACGTCAAAGTCGTGGGTATTCGAGAGTGAGTAAAGAAATCTGGCATCAAGAAAGTTAAGTATAGCCAGAATCTTGGGTCCGAATTTTATGTTTCGGCCATCAACATGGTCCCTATTAGCCTTGAATGCCGTTGAAGTACGAAGCCAGGGTTGCCAGAGTTTCTCGTAAAGTAACATACCATCATACTTCTCGCCGGTAGAAGAATAATTGCAGTCGAATGTAACAATATTACTTGCATCATAAATGTAATTAACTCTATTTACAGTAGAGAATATTTTTTTGCCGTCACTGTTTGTCCACTGACTTGTATTGGTAATCAGCAATCCATCAAAAGGATATACATTTAATCCCAATTCTCTTGAAATACGTGAATTCTCTTTACCGTGCATCCCTGAAATTATCTTATCAAGGGGAACATCAAGAGTGTTGAAACTGTAATTGACGGTTTGAGTAATTTTTATTCTTGGAGAAAACCACCCTAGTGCAGAAACCCATTTCCCGGGTTTCAGAACAATGCCTATCGATCGGTCAATCGAATCGCTGGCTGTCTGAGTCGCTGCGAATCTGCTGAATTTAAGATTGTAATACCCCAGCAGATCGACCCCGGGAGGGGCATCGTTCAACTGAAGATTCAATGACGGTTTTATGTCTGATGAGGGCATTCCCGCAATATTCATGCTTCCCCTGTAAAACACCTCACCTGAAAGCATTATACGTTGTATTGGTGAGAGAAGAAAACTACCGGTGGATAAACGTCCATGGTTCCGCTCATCCGAACCGTTATCCTCTGTCATGCATTCGGAGTGCGTCAGATCGTAACTTATCTTGTAGAAATGGGTCAGTTTCTGAAGAAAATCTGAAGACGTTTCGTATAATCTGAATTTGATCTTATCTTTGATATGGTAAAGACTATCGATGGCTATTGTGGTATCTTCAAGTTTTTTATCTTTCTCGATAACCGTCCGCGCCGCACTGATTTCAAGAAACGGCAACCCTTTGAATCGCATACCTGCAGTCAGGGCAAACCGATCCTCAATTCCATCAGCGCTAAACTTCTGATGCTGGTAATAGCTCAGAGGCAATTCCTGACGGATATCATGTGATATGGTAAAGTCGTACTCCCCTTTTTGAGCACCATAACCCTGGGTCAGAGTATCGTTGGAGACGAAATTTGAATCAACGAACAAAGCATTGGCAATGATTCCGGTTTTTTCACCAATTCTGCTCTGTAACTGAGCACTTCCGGCTTTTGCATCGTTGTTAACATTATAAAGCATTTCCGGTTTGAATTGCAACATGAACTTCTTTTCGTTATTCCTGAATTCAAGGGGAACCGCCAAATTAACAATGTTATTGAGTGAGTCCCGATCGATGCCGGTGTAGCCTATCTGCGCTGAAATCCATTCGGTCGGTGAGTAGATCAACCCGCCGTAATACAGTTTTCCGAAGTGATGTTCAGGGATGAACTCTATGGTTGAGATATCACCGTCTGGAACTGTCTTTACTTTGTACTCCACGATAATAGAAGAGGCAGGGTCTATGGGTGCCAGCGTGTTAAACGACAACTGTCCTCTTGTGGTATTGAAGGTGAACTGTGCGGTGTCGAGTTCCTCTCCGTCGATGAACACCCGGCATGACTGCTTGACATATTTGAGAGTATCATCTTCGCTCAGGGTGTCCGTCGAATCGGATAGTGAAAACTTGTAGATTCCGTCGGCACGGTAGGGAATGATCTTTTTCACCGTACGAGTGGTGATAAATCCAGCCCCGCCGGCAATATGCAGTTTCTTTCGATCTCTGGTGTCCAAACGTGCTTTACTCTCAATAACTAAGCCTCCCCCCTCCATGGAGACCAGTGGCATCAATGGGGATTGAATCTGCCCGTTGTCCATGGTGCCGATACGAACCGAACTCAGATAGTCGTTGCGGTTTCCCCGAAAGTAGATCCCTTTTTCAGGCGCACTTATCCTGCTGGTATTGTTCAGATAGATATCGGCAATCCGGTCATTTTTATCGGTAGTGTGAATATTGATATCGCCCTTGAAGTTAGGCTTGCCAAATTTGAATACCGGTTCAGTTTTGTTTACTGTTGAATCGCTTAAATGAACGAGTGTACTATCACCGTTTTCCTTTTTTTGCCATTCCCAACGACTGTTGCTGAGTCGATAGGTTGTGTCATAGCCAACCATGTCGAAGGTTATTCCAGTCTCTATGCTTCCACTTATTTTCGTCTGATAACCGGGAGCATAACGCAATACGCACTCATCTTGATTCCAGGAGAAAATCTTGCTTTTGGCATGCAACCCAGTTCGCGCAATGTGCTGCCATGCTTTGGTTGCTTTTTCGTAGGTCGAAATAGCCGACTGGGAGACAAGAAGATAAAAGGCACTGACTGGAATTATCTTTGAAATTTTATCTGTCTCCATCTGCGGATCGTATTCCAGATAATCCATAGTCTCCTTGGATAGAGAGAATTTGCCAATCCGTTCATCTGCAGATACAATCAGCGAATCGCCCGCCTTGGCGATCGCGTTTATCTTCCCGGGGTTGGGAAGATTCAGCGAGCGGGTCAGGCCGCTGGCACAAGTGATCTTTTTAACCGTCCTACCATCACTGTAGTAGACAACCGAGTCTTCATCGAAAACATCAGTAGGGATCAGTCCAAGTGCAGTGTGCACCCATGCATACGATTCCGGCTGATAGAGAGAAACTGTTTTTCCATCGAGTACTTTGAATGTATTTACCCCCGGATAGAAAACGACCTTATCACTCAGTGGTTTGTCAAGTGGATAGTCGTTCCATTTTTCTGTGGCCGTGGTAAAACGGAACAGTGTTTTGTGTCCCAACATGCAGATTTCGCTTCCATTTGACCAGAGTCCGACAGTCAGTCCATTTTTCTCCGGCAGTTCGAACTCCATCCATTCCCTGCCCAGTTTATCGAACCTGAAAAGCATTTCGTCGGTGCCCAGCCATAAATAATCGAAATCCACTGCAATTTTTCCCATAATTGCAGAATCGCTGGGGAACGATATCCTTTCGATACTCTGGGTAGCCATCTCGATCTGATAAAGTCCAGCGTTAGAGGATACCCAGAGATATCCGTCGTATTCTATGCAATCGGTTAAGGTATCGATTTTTCTTACCGGATCGATGTTAAACGGTTTAATCGTCCGGGAGAGTAAGGAAAAAAGCATGATCCCCTTGGGATTACAGATCCAGGCGTTGTCCTCTTTTTTAAATACCCGCCAGGAAATCGTCGACTCACCAGCAGCAAACGACCAGAAAACTGAAATAAATACCGTCAAGGTGCACGCACAACGAAAAGCTCGATTCACATGATCCCCTTTCGCCTCTTTGAAAAGCCACTTGAAACCAGCTACATTTTTAGCAACTTCGTGTCATATTACCACCTTCAGCTTATCCATAAACTAAATACTGGGTAAAATAAGTGTTGAAAAAAGCAATAAAAATGTGTACCTGGATTGATAAAAACTTTTAAACTCTTTTGCTCGACAATTTAAAAATCACAATAAATGGTGCAATACATTTCTTTTTGGTGATTGTCCGTACAAGGTCTTGTTGACTATGGCTCATAAAGAATTTACACAAAAATGAAAGTTGCAGATTCATCTTCTTTGATTTGTCTATTAACGGTTGTGGTCTTACACCTATATACTCTATCGGTCGTATCACTGGATTAAGTTTTGGTGAAGTTGCATTATTGAAAATTTGTTAACCTTAGAACCAATCATCAATTTTCTAATACCTGAATCGATTTCATTACCAAAAATGAACCAGTTGTTTCCCTGAAATCTTGTGGTTCATACGAAAAACTACAATTAAAGTACCTGAGCATTTAGAATTCCTAAATTCATGCTTGAATGAGTCAGCACCCGCAGGAATGTTGAATTTGTGAGCTTGACGTCCATCGAGTTGATAGAATTCTATAGTCGCAGGACTGGAAAGCGGAGCACTGAAGAAGAACTGTAAGTACCTCGAATGAAGAATTCTGAGCTTAAATGAGGTGCAACTCATCTGTGAATTCTTTGGCCAGACAGAAGACTTATTATTAAACTCCAATCCAGCCCTACCCTCAACAGAATCATTCCATACATAAAGACTGAAACTGACACTGTCCGAAATGCCTTCAGGAATTTCAATTGTAAAAGATTGATTCTGTACACTCTGATTACCGCAATAAAGTATAGAATCACGGATTACGTTGCTAAGATTACCTGGTAGAGACTTCTTTTTCCTTATCTGCCATGAAAGGTAACCCGCAACAAACGATGAATCTTTTATGTTGCATTCAATCGAGTTATTGCCCTTTGATAAAGTGACATCAACCGGTTTGCTTCTACTTATCCTGATTGCCGGATCTCCGATTATATGATAATTCATTGCATCTGATAAATTGACATTTTGTTTAGCTAATGCCAATTGCTTTCCGATGCTTGGCTGAGGATTTGTATCATTAATATTACATACAGACTGCATAATTTTAATATTTGGTTCTGCATAAGCTACGTTTGGAGTACCGATATAGGCCACCGCTCCCCCATTTTGAGTAAATAGAAAGCTTTTACACATGGAGCTGTCGATATTTTTATAAAATGCAGCATTGCTGCAGGACATGGAAAAAAGGATTACCGGTTTCTGAACATTATTGAAATAGATATGGTCCGTAGCAGTCAAAACTCTTTCGTTAGTTACAAAGGAGGGATGGCCGTGAGCACTCAGTATCACCCAGTTTGTGCCGGAATTTACTGCATTGAAAAACGCATCCCGTGTATTGCTGATTCTATTTTCACCACTGACAAAGTCATTTAAAAAAATGTATTCAGAAAACCAGTTATGAATTACATCTGAACAACTCCAAACCAGATTCTCATGATTGATCAGATCACTAATCATTCCCTGGATGCTATCATCGGCAAAGAAAAGAACTTTGTTTTTCCAAAGTCCTGCTTCAGCTTTTTCATACTGAATCACTTTTTGAATATAATCACTGAGCTGCTGCGAGTTTTCACAAGGAATTCTTCCTGAAACAAACAAGTTTTTTCCTTTATCATCCAATTCATACCAGGTATCAAGATATGTGGGATCAACGGTGTATTTTTCGCATGATTCGGTACAATTGGGATCTTTATTAAAAATGCCTCCTCCATAGATATGAGTAGGCATTGGACCACGACTCTTAAAGACAGAATCTTCCGGTATATATTTGGCGGAATCATCTCCAATTAATACCACATATCTTGATACCTGGTATGAATTGGATGATAAAGGAAAAAACTTGTTTGTTTCAGGAAGAATTCCTTGTGAAAACTCGCAGCAGCTC
>DATAMG010000012.1:0-37638 GCA_036260705.1 Chitinispirillaceae bacterium
AAAAGCAGAATTTTCAGCTGCATTCACTGGATTACAGAGATTATGCATCAATGGGAATTGCATTCAATTCTTTATCTGCCTGGGCTGATAAGTATTTAACAGAAGAGCAAAGCAATGTTATAAAGACAGCAATCAGTAATTATACTGATTTAATGGCTGCATCAGAGAGTGAAAACCAGATAAAAATGGGCACTTTAATTGATGAAAGTAAATATTATGGAGCCACCGTTTCTAATGATGAAATGGACAAAATGATAAACCAGATGGAAATTCAACTGAGTAAAATTACCGGAAAAACATATTCTCCTTCACATGGTAATGTTATAACACAGTCGTCTGCAACAAATCGAGAATTAACATTTGCAATAATGGATCTTTTCTCAAATATCGATTTAAAGAACACAGATTCTGTGCAAAATGCATACAGTGATTACAAAAAAATGGTTACTCCGGCATATAACTCATTTGGAATATCGGACCAGCAGAATGGCCTGAATAATGTGTTGGGTCAAGATATCAGCCTATTTACAAAGCAAATATCAGATTCAAATGCATTTCTCGCACATATCGCGACAAATGGATTTGATATCACCGCTTAATTTTTTATCTGCTTCGACACAACTAAGGAAAGCTATCAACATGCATGCTGAGCCGAGTCGAAGCATAAACTTAACTGAAAACTGATTATTCGACTACTGTTTAAAACATAGTTAATACCTGAATCGTCTGAATTAGGTAATATTTAATTACCAGAATAATAAATTTCTTTCAGTATTATACCGCCTCATAAAAATGTAGTATTTTATATCCGGTTTGCCGGGGAACACAAAGCAGCTAAGGTGAGCAAATTTATGAATCGATTCTCTTTAAAATCCGATTTTGATCATTCCGGTCTGAAAAAATGCGCAGGATGCGGTAAAATCTTTAAATTCAATGATATCCAGTGGGATGGCCAGGATATCGAATTCAACAGTGATACACTGTGGATAGATTCTTTCTGTTCAAAAAACTGTGTTTTTATCCTTAAAAAAAGAGCCGATTTTGAAACAAAAGTGGCCAATATCGATAATATTCTCTGGAAAAGTGGTGTCCCTGAGATATATCTGAGGTGTTCCTTTGAAAATTACCGTCCTGAAACACAAAACCATATGAGGGCTATGGACTTTTTAAAAGCCATAAGCCTCCCTCTGAAAAAGTCGATTCTTCTGCATGGCCCCTGTGGAACAGGGAAAACGCATCTGGCTGTGGCTACTATGCGCAAACTGCTTCTAAGCACTCCCAGAGCTAATCCATTATTTATAAGTGCCCCTAAATTAATCGGAGAGATCAGAGCCGGTACTGTAGGCGAAAGTGAATCCACTGAAGAGGAAGTGATCACCAAATACACCACCGACCGGTTTCTGGTTATCGATGATATAGGAGTAGAAAAGCCTTCGGCATTTGTGGCCCAGTGTTGGTACAGAATAGTTGACACCCGCACAGCCAATGGTCTTCCCACCATGTTTACCTCAAATCTGGGTCGCGAGGAGATCACCGAACAGATGGGCCCCAGAGTGGCATCCAGACTCTTCGGATGCACAACGATTCCTATAGATGGAACAGATAAAAGAGGACAACGGTTATAACGGAATTACTGAAACAGGCAGAATCGATACAACCACAGTGTCAGTTGCATTTATTTGTAAAATCAACTTCTTTGAGTGCACTTACCTTTAATCACTTCTTCCTCGTCGCAGTTTCTGCAAATGCTGTTTTCCGGCATCACTGAGGGTGCCGCTGAGGAAATTTCCCCTGCCCTGAAATCGAATCTGTAAAAGCTAAGCTATACAATCTTACTTGTATAGCCAACCCTGCATGAGAAATTTCCAAAAAAGTTCAGCTACTCCACATCGCCGTTTTCGTCTGTTTTTACGATCAAACCATTCGAACCAAGCAGCAGGAATCCACCATCTTTTGTAGCTTCCATAGACAGGCAGGATTCATCAGCGGTTGCAGTGCCAAATACTTTGGTCCAGGTTATATCTCCTGAAGAATTGGTCTTAACCAGATACATATCACAGCCTCCCGGACCTTTTGTATAAGTATCACCTGCAAGTATATACCCACCATCAATTGTTGGTAATGCTTTTCTTATTATTTTGAAATCACTATAATTCCTGGACCATGATTTTGTACCACTATAATTAGTTTTCAGCAGGATTCCGCATGCACCACTCATTGTTGAGCTTTCAGAAGGGTTTCCATTTCCTGCAAAGATATAACCATCACTTACCTCAAAGACAGAATTGACAGATGCACTATATGGAGCATAATAAAAGACATCCTCAAAAGTGCTACTCCATAATTTTACACCATTCTTATTTATTTTTATTACAGCGGCATTCCCCCCCTGCATTTGTAGTACCTCCGATTAAAAATCCTCCATCTGACGTCTGCTGTAAATCACGAAAGCTACCCATAGAACCAGATTCGAGTAATGTAGCCCAGGAAGAATCTCCAACCGAATTCGTTTTCTGAATATTAAGATCATAGCCGCCGTTTGCATAAATTGCAAACATATGACCATTATCTGAGGTCTGACGAGCTAACACTGCCCTGGTATCTTCAACCCCGGAAAATTTATACCAGGAAAGGTTTAAATTTTGTGCTAAGCCACAAAATAAAGCTTTAGAATAACTGTAACCAGCTACAACGTATCCTGATCCTGACTGACTGATAAAATTGAATTCTTGAAATCCTACTCCATTACTTTTTTTGTATAAAACTTCACCAGCATTATTCAATCTTATTACAATCCCATCGTTTTCTGCTGACGCGGCAATCATATATCCGCTGTCCACTGCGGGGATTGCATTAGATAAATAAACATACTCATACTCACTCAATGGCAATGTTTTACTGAACGTAACACATCCGAAAGCTGCCTGCACAGTCGCGTTTCCCTGGGTCAGCTTCACAGTAGTGTTAGCCGCTGATGGATTACCGAATACAACACCGCTCTGTGCACTGGTCCATTGCTTGAATTTGTTGCCGCTCTTTGCACTGGCAGTAATATTTACAACCTCACCGGAATCAACATACATCGATGTCCCTGCTGTTGGGGTTGTAGTTCCATTACCAGAAACTGAGAATTTTAAATTGTACTGGCGGACAAAATTTGCAGTAACAGCTCTGTTCTTTTTCATGACCAGATTCAGAGTAGTACCTGTCGCCGAGGTATCCCCACTCCAGCCACCAAAACGGTAACCTGATGCAGGATTTGCGGTCAAAGCTACCGTACTTCCGTAAAGGTAAGCAACTGTATCCTTAACTCTGGTAACTGTTCCGCCAACCGCAGGTGAAATGGTTACATCCAATGAATAAAACGACAGAACACTTACTTTCACCTGTTTACTGTTAACCGACCTGACACTGTTTGTAACCACCACCATATAGGCCCCGGAATCTGCCGAATATGCCGGATCGATCACCAGTTCATTGGATGTCGCCCCTGAAATTGGATTGCCGTTTTTCTTCCATTGATAAGTGCACTGAGGTACGCCGGTAGCAACTACTGACAGTCTGATCGTATTGCCTTCTGCAATGGTTAATGTCGTATTAAGATCGGTGGTTAGTACAGGCCCTTTCCAGGTGGAAAATCCGGACGATTTTGCGGTATCTGAATTACCAAAGGCATTGTTTGCAAGTACAAAATACTTGTAAGCTGCTCCTTCGGTAAGCATTGTATCAACAATTGACCGTTCAGATGTAGTACAGACCGCAGTAGCGGAGCCATTGCCTATTGAACGCAGCACAATATAGCAGGCTGCACCATCTGATCCGGTCCATGATACCCCGGCACTGAATGCAGAACGGGCAACAGCAGTAACCTCCTGTGGTTTCGCCGGAAGAACTCCCAGCCTGAAAGGCAGACTTAACACACTATCGGCACTGTTCCATGCTTTTATGGTGTAAACACCTGTGTCTGCCATAGTTACAGCGGTAAATCCAAGCGATTCAGTGGTTTTTCCAGGCAGATCTATGTTATTTCTGCGCCACTGTATCTGAACCGCAGATCCGGAAACAGTGCAGTTTAGAGTAAGCGAACTGCCTATAACCACCGTTGTATCTTTCGGTTGTGCGGTCATTGACGGTTTCACCATAGTAGTACAACCAACCGCGGCACAGAACTCAGTTGAACCTGCGGCATTTGATGCATTTACCCGGTAAAAGTAAACAACTCCTGATTCCAGCCCTGTATCGATAAAGAAATTATTTCCCATTGTATCAACTGCTGTAAAATTTTCAGTATTCATTTTACTGCGCTCAACAGTATATGATGTGGCATTGGACAGATCATCCCATTTGATCCTGATGAGTGTAGTTGAAGTACTGTCGATTCTCAATCCTGATGGCGGAGTGGTAAGCTGCACAATGCTGTTTTGCTTGCGTACAATAATAACAAGATAGTCCTTACTCATGGAATTATCCGGTGATTTCACTGTAAGGGAATATTCATTAACACCTACTGACAAACTGACTGATGCAGAAGTGGTACCCTGTGGCAATAATTCACCTTTAAAAGCGATCGAAGATTGATTGTTAAAAAGTGTAAAAGAGAGGGTAAGCGTACTGTCATTATAAGAAACAGTATCATTAATAGTATCCGGTACAGGTGCAGTTTTCTCTCTAAGAGTACCGGCAGAGAAAGCTATGGATGCCAGTTGTGCGGATGATGATTGCAGTTGATTAACCACCATTTTTATATAAAGTGTATCGGAGGCACCATCGGGATCTTCTGCCAGAATCGCCGGATACCAGGTACCGACCGACGATGGTGTTGCTTTGAAATGATATAACCCGTCTTTAATCGAGTCGCTATCCGGTGTTCGCTGTAAAAGATGGAATGTAAGTATATCCCCGTCAGCATCAATACACTTATCGGAAAGCGATATGAAACAGGCTGAGGTATCATCAAGAACAACATTCAGAGTATCGTCATTCCATAATGGAGCACTGTTCAAAACTTCTTTTGCAACCGTCATTTTTATATACAGTGTATCGCAGGCACTATCGGGATCTACAGCCACAATCGCCGGATACCAGGTACCAATCGATGATGGTGTTGCTTTGAAATAATATAACCCGTCTTTAATCGAGTCGCTATCCGGTGCTCGCTGTAAAAGAAAAAATGTAAGTATATCCCCGTCAGCATCAATGCACCTGTCGGAAAGCGATATGGAACAGGCTGAGGTATCATCAATAATAAAATTCAGAGTATCGTCATTCCATAATGGAGCACGGTTTATAATTTCATTTGTGACCGTCAGTATGACTGTTTTGGTAGAACAGAGCGGAGGGATTCCATTGTCGGTAACAGAGAATTCAATTGTATCTAAACCTGTAAAACCGGATGGTATCAACCAGGTAAATGTATTATTGAGAAAAGTCGAGCCCTGAGGTTGCCCCTTTATGGATGGGGTAAGTATCTGACCTGAATCCGGATCACTCGTTTGCAGCAGCAGTGTGCAGGTTTCTCCTGGTCGCAATACCGTTATACCGGAAACTGTGATTACAGGCTGGCGATTTGGAGGTGGAAGCATTACAACTGTGAGTGTAACAGGTTTAATGGCCAGCGAAGTATAAGGGGTAAATGTTACCAGATAGTTTCCAGGAGCAGTAAAAGTATAGGTCATCTTAAGAGTATCAAAAAATTCGGCTGAAACGTATTGTCTTAAAACAGTATCCGCAATGGTTTGATTTTCCAGGGTAACAGTTATACCGATGGAATCGAAATTATCCGGAAGAAACAGTTCAGCGCAGAAAGTAACTGGTTTTCCTACTGTATCCAGAATACTTCCCTCATATATGGTACTGTCTGCTATTATAATAAAAGGTGAAAATTTAGCATTGGATTGATCCACTGAATCAGAAGGTATTTCACCACAAAAAAGAAAAATTATAAAAGTAAGCGGTAGTAAAAACAATATAGCTTTGATAAAACGTGATGAAGACATGGGCATATTCTCCTTCATAGGGGCAAAACCTTATATTTGTTACAAAACAGGGTGATTACAGAATTAATGCACTTGGGCAAATTCATTTTTTATACTGCTGACCGCAGTTAGCACTATAGTAGGTGAATATAATTATTTGAATAGATAAAAATATGCACTAAATTTTGATTTTAATATTAAAAACAGGCAGAAGAGAGTGTTTAAGGTAGGGATATCCGGGAACAAAAGAATTAATACAAGAGGTCTGTTGCGAGGAGTCCATAGGGACATACTCCAGCGAATCGCCATAGAGTCCAACGCACTAATCCGGGCAAAGATCGCTCATTCGTATTACAAACACAGACGACCGGCTTTCACTCACACCGGTAGCGGCATAAGAAGTATAATAAATTGCAATGTACTACAAAAGAGAAGATGACCGGAACTGGTCACCTTCTCTTTAATGTTAATTATTTGTAAGTCTTACCTTGAATGTTCCACCTGTGGGAGTAACAAGACGAATGGTGTACTTGCCTGTATCGTTTGGACTGTCAGGAATCTGAGACACCAAATAATACCAGCCTCCAGCTGGAACAGAAGCAGTCTGAGTTACCCCTGATACAAGCCATGACAATTGAATAACAGGAATTGTCTGACCATTGCCATTAAAGATAAGTACGATATTTGGATTCCAGTAAGGATTATCTTTTCCAGGCCAGTTGGTAGCAGTCAAAATAACCTCCTGCCCTGCTGCCAGTGTAAGAGTTTTATCCTGTCCATCGGAAAGGTCGCAAGTGGTGCTGGAACTGGGAGTACCAATGTCGATGCCACTGGTAATCTTTCCAAGCATAGAAGTTTTTCCGAAATTGTTGGCAATAAACTCTCTTAACACCAGAACTCCATTTGCATCAAGCTGAGGAAGTACATCCGCCATATCAGCCTCATAAGCAGCCGCTGTGGCATAGGTATTATCCTTGATTTTATTGACGCCAGCAGTATCGTAGAGAACATCACTGCCCTCATTACCAATCAGTACATCATTACCTTCCTGACCATAGATCAGATCATTATCATCGGAACCATCGATAAGATCGTTACCCGATTTTTCAGATGAAATCAGTTTCACACCCGCCACATTACCTGCAGATATCTTTGATTTGAACTGATCTGCAGTTGTACCTGGTTTTCCGACATAATAGCCATTATCAGAAGAAGAAAGGTCAAGCAGTTTGAGATTCAGAGGTTGACGAACGCCTATAGGATTATAATCGACCATATCAATTTCTGCATTGTCTCCGATAACGACATCATTACCGACACCGGAATCTATCGCATCATTACCATTGCCGCCGATCACCAGGTCCTGATTTCTACCGGTAACTATAAAATCGGACTGTGATGCAGTTTCATCAGATCCAGAATAATTATTAACGTCAGATGTTGCATGATAGACTTTGTTCTGGGCGATGGACAGATTGTCATTCCATCCATAAGGAACATCGATCGTGTAATCAACTTTACCATTATCACCAATAACTACATCTTTGTCATAATCACCATTGCGCGGCACATTTCCGAAACTGCTATCTGTGGCTACACTGTTGCGTCCTGAACCACTGACAATCTGAACGCCGGATATACATGGCATATTCAATGGATATTGAGGTCCAATGCTTACATTTTTAATCCGTATAGAAAAGTTGGGAGCAGAGATGTTGCGAAATACCACGTAATTGCCCACCATTTCCATATTTGGAACAACACCATTATTGATTGGTGTATAGCTTGTAGCAGTTACTTCCTTAAATTCACCATTGAAAGTATTACCTCTCCAGTCGTTCAGGTAATAGTTTTTCCACTGGTTGTTCGCACTGTTTCCACCCTTGATTTCAAATACATAATTCTCATCATCGGTTCTCTCATTGTCACCATCGATATATAGATATACATCATAAACCTCAAATCCGGTCTGATTACCGATTCCATTGATATTGATCTCTATCTGTTGCTGCTTCTGAGCCCAGTAATAGCCCTCAAAAAGCCTGGAGTTCTCAGAATCGGCTTCGATCTGATCGTGACCATTAGATCTATCAACCTGCAGTGATGTTTTATTTCCACTTTGGATCTCTCTGGCAAAAATGTTCATATTCATATTTGATGCCAGAGTCCCATCGCTAAATTTGAAACTGGTATTGGTATAAGGATTGGGATGTTGGTCTGGATTGAGCTGATCCTGTAAATTCACATTATTCCAGTTTTTGGTTGCAACGACTCCAGCATACTGATCCTCAGCAATTTTAAGATCATTATCACTTTTGCTGGGATCGTTGTAGGAGTATGAGAAATTGAGACTCATAACTTTGACAGATCCGGTTTCAAAATTCTGCAGTGCAGATAATTTCTGCTGTTTCATTACCACTGGAGCGTTATCTTCATCTGCCCCCCAGATATCGGAGGTAATATCATCCTGGCGCTGAGTGTTGATTCTATCCTGACCATCTCCACCGATAACCACATCATTGCCATTACCTGTAAAGATCAGATCGTTGAAACTTACATCCTGCACATCAGTATCAAAACCGTATGACTGAGCGTTAATTATTTCAGCTGGAAGCGATGTAGAAATCCACTCGCCATCGACATTTTGCAACCATCCGGTACGGTATACCTCTGTAGCAGAGCCGTTATCCCCGATCACAGTATCTGCATCATCGATACCATCACGAATATCACCGAATGTGGCAATTGTATCTGAACCGGCACCACCGATTACTATATCGTCTCCACCAGAAGTAGAGATGATATCATCTCCACCGGTTTCTGTTCTGGAAGATTGGATATTATCGACCTTATGGAATTTTCCGAATATCTGAATACCTGCGATGGATGGTAGATCCAGACCGTTGTAGTTGACATTTATTACACCGTCAGTAATGGTAACCACAAAACGGTCATCAGTCAAACCTTCGAAAACCACGTAGTTGGCATAATTTCCAAATGCACTCGCAGCATCCCTGGCAGTTGCTTTTATGTAAGTACCATTGAAGGTATTATAGTATACATTGTTTGCATCTGCAGCATCATCGATGAAGAAAGCATCGTTATAGTTGGCACTGTTGATGTTCACCTTGCGAATAGATTCATAAGGTGAATTCTGCTTAAGAGCAGAAACACTGCGTGGTGCATCGATGTAAACGACCACAGAATATTCGCTGAAATATTTGTTAAGTCCATCCATCTCAACTTCCAGCTTGTTGCCGGATTGTGTATTTGGTGCAGTAGTTCTCACTCCACCCGCAAACAAATATCCATCTCCGGGATTAGCAATGGCGTTGGGATTATAGTATTCCATCACATAGGAATTGCACTCAATGGAATTGGTCCGGTGCTTCTCCTTACCACCGTAGCTGAGATACAATCCGTCAACCCGTCTGCCATCATCCAGTCGAATAATCTCCTTAGGATCATTTCCATAGGTTGCAGGTCCGGTACCCTGAACATTCATCCAGTTTTTGACTTTAGTTTTAAGAATACCCTCATCAGGTGCCCCAGCTTCCAGATTTGAAGCAATACCACTTGATGCCCCACCCTGGAAATTAAAGCTTAGAGTAGCATATTCGCTATTGTAAGGTTGAGTACCGGTTTTATTGAAGGTACGACGTCCGTTATCTCCAATGACTACATCTTTTTCGTTTGAGAAATGTTCCCTGATATCGGTAGAATCAAGTTCACTGTTATAACCAGTGGTTATCCGGTCATCTCCCAAGCCTCCGATAACGGTATTCAAACCTACATTAGTGTCAATTATGTCGTCACCACCGTATATTCTGCCATTTCCGTTGGCCTCCACCACTTCACCATTGGTATAGTCTACTTTTCCGCCATCACCAAAAACGATATCATCACCATTTTGTGACTTTATATTGTCTTCAGCGAAACCACCCAGGAAGACTTTGTTTCCATTGTATCCAGTAATCTGATCATCGTCACCTTTATCATCATTGATAGTCTCTATGTAATCCAGTTCACCTTTATAGTACTGGATTATACCGTTATCACCGATGGCGATATCCTCTCCATCACCGGTAGTGATTGTATCACTGAAATTTCCACCCAGAATTATATCATCGGCAGAACCGGTAGTGATAATATCGGCTCCACCAATAGAAGCATCATCAGCATCTGTTGTAGACACATGGTCCAGATACTGATTTTTCATGACAGAATCCACAAATTCTATATCGGAATTATCATATACTACTTCTCCATGATCACCAACGATTATGCTACTGCTGCCATCGCCTGCATCGATAGTATCGCTTCCATCACCACCAAGTACAATATCTTTTCCAAGGCCGGTATATATCCGGTCATCTGCCCCTTCACCAGAACCGGTATTGGAAACTTTAGAGATAACCTTTGGATCCTTGCTGAAAGTTGTGTCTTTGATAAGCAGATACTCAACAGATCCATTATCACCCACGATAATATCATCACCGGTATCAGACTCGAAAGGAATACCATCATCATCTACATTGATGTAATCGGAATCGGCACCACCAAAGATGATATTGTCACCATCACCACCATACAAATGATCACTGCCGCCTATTGTACCAGAACTTATCACCGCACTTAACAATGACATATTGGTGGTGACATCATAATTGACCTCTCCACCGTCACCGATAATAATATCATTTCCGCCGGCAGCATCGGTTATTGGCTCCTCTGTAGTTTTGTCAATATTTACATAATCAGAACCGGCACCACCCATAACAATCGCGCCACCATTGGCAATCCGTATCTGGTCATCACCACCCAGTTGAGGATCAGATGTCTTTACACTGGTTATCAGGTGATGTATCAATCTACCGGATAATATGTTTGTCCATTGAGCCGTTCCATTATCTCCCAGAACGATATCACTACCACTACCGTTGCCTGTTTTTATGTTGTCTGCACCAAGACCACCCATGACGATATTATCACCATTGCCTGTAGTGATATCATCATCTCCACCTACTAAAACATCCGGTTTAACCGTTGCAGAAACTTCGTTTACACGACGAGTACTGGCCATGATGTCAAATATGGCAAGCCCATTATCTCCAACTACGACGCTATCTCCTACCCCGGTTGTTATCAGATCAGCTCCAGCACCTCCCAGAGCTATATTGCTGCCATCTCCGGCTTTAATTGTATCATTATAAGAGACTGCACTGACGTCAATGTCCAATGTCCGGGCAACACCTGATTCCGGGTCAATAATAGCGATTGCGGTAAGCGTACCTGTTGTCAAATACACATCAGGAATAGCACTTACAGATATGTAATTTCCGATATGGTCCACGATTGTACTTTGGATAACTGTGGTTATGCCATCATATACATGAGAGAATCTGATGGTTTTGCCTTTCAAATCAGTTCCCAACGATTCAGTAGCCTTGATTATAGAGAACCCGTCATAACTGACCACTTCTTTCACCAATCCGGTAGTAGCATCATACTTCGCTTCTCCATTGTCACCAACAATCACGTTCTGACCATCTTTGGCATCGATGTAATCACTTCCCAAACCTCCAAAGACATTGTTACTTCCACCCTCAAGAATGATATAGTCATTTCCTCCGACTATGGGATCAGCTGTCTGAGCAAGAACCAGTTTCTCTTCAGAAGAATAATTCAGCAATCCGTTATCACCAAGAACAGTGTTATTTCCACCTTTGGCAGTAATCTGGTCGCCTTTGGGATCGGTCCCGTTTGCACCACCGATAACAATGTTGTCACCATTGCCAGCAGTAATTATATCGTCACCGCCTTCACTGCCCAGAGATGTAACAGTGGTCAACTTACCTTTTACATAAGATATTTTTCCATTGTCACCAATGGCTGTATTACCACCGCCAGTCAGATCGATGATATCACCTTTACCACCACCAATAATCTTATTAGAACCGCCTGAAGCTGTAATAGTATCGATTCCATCACGATCACCAGCCTTGGAGCTCACTGTTATGATGCTGTCTTCCAGAGGATCAATAGGCAGGCTCTTGAAGCTGATTATATCAGAACCGAATTTAGCTCCTTTTTCAAATTCAATGAAACCTTCATCGCCAATTATAACGTTCTTCCCACTGCCTCCGGATAATATATCCCCTTCTTCACCACCAATAATATAGGTGTTGATTTGTGCACCAGAAGCAGTTACAGTATCAACATCAGCACCCGTGTTAATGAGAAGATCACCATTGGCTCTTGAGCGTATAATGGTTGCAACCACAGTATCACCATCATCTACATCGATCCATGTCTTTGAGAGGCAATCCACTTTGATTTTAAAAGTATCTGCTATAATATTGCCATCTTCATCCACCATATTCTCTATAGATTTTATTAGACGTTTAACAGTATCGCCCTTTTCAATTGTACCTTCAAAAGCCTGGAAGGAAATAATTTTTCCAAGCAGCCCGGTGTCAAGACCCGATCCTTTAAGAATAACTTCAGCAAGAGTTTTCTCATTACCAAAACTTACGATTTCAGCTTCGATATTCTCAATCAAATCCGCATCTTCCTGTAAACTGCCTACAGTAACGGTATCCGAACCGGTGCCGCCGTTTATTATGGTCAGATTATTTCTGTCACCATCAGCAAGAGTTGCATCAACATTAAATTTATTTCCATTAGCTCCAAGGTTTACTTCTAAAATTTCCATATCCTGAAACATGATTCCACGCGGATTTTCGCGAGTTCCATCATCCATTCCAAGCCCGGAAATCCTCAACCCATTCTCAGCTGCCATTTCCGCAGCTGTACCGGTTGCTTTCAGGTCAAGGTAAGAAGCAAGATCGCTGAGTTTTCCCTTTTCATCCTTTGCCACACTCTCCTGATTATTTACAAACACTCTATCAGTCTGTTCTTCTTCTTTCTCAAAGAAGTTATTGCTCATGTGGCCCAGATAAACGTTTTTACCATTGAAATCAGACGGCTTTACTTCATGCAAACCTGTTATTGTAAAGATGATTTTAGTTTTATCAGTTCCGCTGCCATCGGCATATTTTGCATCAGTTATTCCCATAAACTGAGCCAGCTTACCATCTGTAAGACTGATCGATTTTTCTCTCATAAGGCTGTTAAAGGCACCTATGTCGAAATCTTCCTCATTTGCAGGATCGAATCTGTATTCCAGCGGAACATTGCTGAAATCAACGGTGATCTTGTTATCTGTAGAAGAATCAACAGAACCCTGTACAACCGGAGTATCCTTTTCATAAGGCAGAGTTCTGGCGATTGTACCTATCAGCGAACCTTCTCCACCTTCACCATACATGAAGAGTGCACCCTGAATCCGACTGGTATTTCTGGCCTGTTCGGCAAAAACCTGAACATCTTCATTTTCCCTGATTCCATCGGTAATATTATCATCCCCATCGGTATCAGTTGGATCTTTGACTTTTGCCTGTACTTTAATGGTAATTGGCTTGTTCCAATTCGTATCATCAAAGGTAAGAATGAGAGATCCGGAACCGCCGTCTTTTACTCTTGGCAAATCCTCAGCTTTTGCAGCACTCAATACGACCTGTATATCTCCAGTATTATAAGTGCCATCAGGATTTATCAGGAAAGGAGTATTCCTGGGGTCGATTTTAATTTTCACATGCTTTCCGGCAGCAATCTCTTTTGTTAAAGCCACCTGATAGGTATCAAATGCCGGTGAAGCAGTTAATGTATGCTTTATTTTTTTCAACCAGGGGATTTTTACTCCATCCACCTCAACATCTTCATAAGTTATGGTATCAGTATTTGCTACCAGATCCACCTCTGAGAGGTTAGTGGAGCCATTTGATTGAATGATCTGTACTTGTGCGACTTCGGCATCTGCTACTGTTACCGTTACAGAATCTCCGGAAATTCCATTATAGCCTGGAACAGTGTAGCGATAATTTACCTCCAATGCACCTTCCAGAGCCTTTTTATTACCGAATTCATCCACAAAGATCATTTTATCACCCTGAACATACCAGGCAATGTTATTGTGATATGTAGCAGCTGGACTATCTGGCACCCGATACTTTTCTATAGTATCATCCCAAAAAGCCTCTATCATCTCTTTTTTTCCAGATTCGGGTGTATAATACACAGATTGAACTACTTTAGGTGCATACAAAAGAGTGACATATTTGGCATTTGGCGATTCGTTTGTCGCATAGTAGGTAAGTGTTGAGAGAATAGTGTTCGGGCTGACAGTCTCCTTTGCATTATCACTGATAATTTTGCAGATATCATTGCAGAAAGAATTGGTAATCTGAGGGAGAAGATTCTCGATATCTTTACTGAAATCACCCCCCAAACTGAAAGCATCATCGATTTTTTTGGTAAGTTCCTTTACAAGATCATCTCTTCTCTTATCGATTTCAGTATAACCTGCAGACGCCATATGAGCATCAGAAGCCTGTGATGCACTTTTAAAGACCGAAGTAGCCATTTTCAACGATGCGTCCTCAGTCAACAATGATGCATCACTGATTTTGTCTTCAGCTGGTGTACGTTTATCACCATCCAATAGCTCAAGCAACTCCTGATCACAAGCATCAACACCTGTAGAACTGGCTTTTTCTGTTATCAGCCCGTTTTTACTATTTGACAGATCTGTATCCCCATCCCAAATTTTTCCGTTCAGATCATCAAGCGCAGTATTAACCGGAACTATCGGATTGAAATATGACTCAAGTCCGCTCTTAAAAGCATCCTGCTGAATGTATAAGAGTTCCTGAGCTGTATTTAATTCCCCCTGAGCAACCAGGAAGGTCGCTTCGGCACCACATAAAGTATTCACAGCTCCCATGAACAGATCAATTGCAGATTTTAATTCTTCCTGTGCGGAAACGAATGTAGTTACTATTGGTTCAAATGAAGTCAGATCAGAAGTACTTAAGTTTTCAGGCAGGTTGTCAATAGCCGTTTTGAAAACATTAAATGCATCCTGATACGTCTTAAGTGCACCAGTACTGCCGCAATATTCATCGTAGGCAGTATTGAATGTGGAAAGAGCTCCATTGAAAGTACCAACAGCACCGCTGATTTTATCTGTGCCCCAATAACTGGTCAATTTAGCCTGGAATGCACCATATACAGGATCATAGGCAGATATATCTGTTGGGGTTGCTCTTAGATTGGTATCAAAAACACCGGACAAAGTGACATACGAACCCAGAGAATTTTTATAGTCGTTCAGATTGTCCTGATAATCCTGTAACAATGCCATAAAAGTTGCAGGATCACTGGTTTTGTTCAAGAGCTCATTAAAGGTATCAAGAGCTCCGGTATAAGCACTTGAAGCTGTTTTGACTTTTTCAACTATCGTTTTATAAACAGGTGCCAGTCCTAATTTAATCCCTTCCAATCCTGTTTCAGCATCTGTAATCAGGTCGTAAAGATGAGTACACTTTTCAATTTCTTTTAATAAGAAAGAACCATTTATACCGGAAAGAGAAGTACTAAATGTTTCATTACAATCCTTTAATTTATCATCTTCCGCAGGATCTGATGTCAAAACATCACTGGAATCTCTGGTTCCTGTCCATGTCTCATAAGTGATAAAATCACTGTTTATTCCTTTTATATTAATGCTATCAGCAACTGCTTTCACATAAACAGTCTGCTCTTTGTAGTAATCTCCAGTAGTAAACTTAATATCTAATTTATCTTTAAAAGTGCCACTCCTGGAAGTAGAAAACAGCAGTGTACCCTTTGAAGATTTCAGCCTTACATTAACATCAACCAGAGGAAGGTGAGAGAGTTTTACACTGACACAATCATTATTCATATAATCACCGGCATCTGAGCCCTGTTCGTACGCATAAAGCGGCCCGTTAGTCTCTCTTATAATCACCTCAGGAGAATCATTGTCATGTACCACCACCTTAACAGGATTTACTGCTGCCTTGGAAGTATTATCGGAAGCATTTTTCCATGATTCTTCAATAGCAATAAACCCGACTCTGGGACCTGCGATATAATTTGTTGATCCTTTGAAATCTTCATCCGCTACTGCAGTGATTGAGATTTTCTGCCTGATAAACCAGTTTTCACTGGTAAATTTGATACTGAATATATCCTTACCGTTTACTTTTAATCGCTGAATTCCACGCCTGATATCTTCCTTGCTTACTGCCGGCGGGATAATAGTGATCTCACACTCCTCCTTATCAGCCAATTTACGACCGAGTCGGATATAAATAAAAGCTTCACTCGTGGTTAATAATGTACTCCCATTATATTCGGGTTCCGTCAGATCGATAGCGTTATCCATCCGGAAAACACCACCACTTTCCTGCTCTACAATTACCGATGGAGCAACATCTGTTTTATCAGCATCAAAGATGTTAGCCGATAAACCATCGATAATCGTTTTTTCATAAGTTTTCAGGTAATCCGGATCAAAATCTTTATCACCGGCAGCAACCGACAGTGAATGCGAAATCAATCCGCTATGCCCCTTAAGATCACGGCTGGTAACTACAATAGGTTCTCCGGTACCCCCCACTTCAAAAATATCGCTTCCAAGACCACCGTAAATCTTTGTTACGAAATAGTGGCTTGTACTAAGAATATGGAAAGTATCATTCCCTTCGCCACCATCGATGGTAAGAGCTTCAACACTTTCGAAACTGGCAAACAAACCGGCTCCATAGACACCCTGATCGGTCACCACAAATTCGTCATCACCTTCTGTACCGATAACTTTTACGGTATCTGTACCGGCGCCACCGATAATGTTTACAGGTGCATTAACGGCATATTCAATAAAGTTATTCCCTTCACCGCCTTTGATCTCTGTAGTTCCCAGAGCATTTATCGAACTTTCTGCCGGATTGATGCCTCTATCAAGCAGGAATGCTTTGAGAGTAAATGAGTCATCACCATTATCACCAAACAATGAAAGTACCGCCTGATTACGCAGTACCAGGAAGGTATCATTATTTTCGCCACCGTAAATTGTCATGGTACTGGTATTTCCAGTGCTCAGATAAGTACCAATAGTAGTCAATTCAGTATCGAAATGATCTTCGGCTTCACTGAATAGAGGCATGCTGTTTCGATATTGCTGTCCAATCTGGAAATAATCTTCACCTACATCACCTCTGAGAGTTGCTGCAGCTGTCACATCATCTATGTAATACAGGTCATCACCCACACTACTATCAACCTGAAGATCATTGATACCAATCAAACCACCGGTGTCTCCATTTCCCCAGTAATTGATTCTTTCAAAATTTTCGGGAACATCGGTTTCAGAGGATAATGGATCGATTGTAGGAATCAAAGCTACGAAAGCAAGCCCTGAATTGGCTCTACGCATCAGAATTGTATCATCTTCAACTGTACCTAAAACATCCAGAGAGCCGCCATTGACAGATTTTTCTCCGGAATCGCTTACATTGATAATTGCATCAGCATTTCCACCTCTGTACTCAATATCATAGCTGTCATATCCACCCTGTCCATCAAGGAAATCCGATCCATCCTTTGAAATAAGTGTATCACCACCGGAATAATTGTTTTTAGAAATGGTTGGCCCATCAATGTCCGGATCTTCACCATCATCGTTTTTCTTTTTGGCATCCATGTATGTTTTAAACACGTATGCTTTATTTTCGGCCGGATTTTTCCCACCCTCTTTTTCTCCGACCAATGCAGGATCATCTCCAAAAACCCTGGCCAGATCTGTAAGAGTATTGGTACCGTAAACTTTGGAATTCCAGTCGATAATGTTTTTACTATCACCATAATCATATGCAGAATCCTTGAAATCCAAAAAGCCACGATCACCAAAGACGATATCTGTTCCCATTCCTCCGTCAAGTCGATCCTTACCCGAGCCACCAATCAGAAGATCCGGATCTTCATTGCCATACAATTTATCATCGCCAGCTTCTCCCAAAAGCACATCTGCGCCTTTTCCACCAAAAATTGTATCGGAATCTCCAGATTCTGCACTTTGGTTAGTTCCATCATCACCGTAGATTCTGTCATTACCGTCATTTCCAAAAATTGTATCACCACCGCTGCCACCGTAAACAGTATCATTTCCGGCTCCAGCTAAGATAAAATCGACTCCACTTCCACCATAAACAGTATCACTGCCACTTCCTGATTCAATCGAATCGTCACCTTCGCCACCTTCTATTCTGTCAGCTTCTCCACCACCGTAAATGAAGTCATCTCCAGCCATACCTTTGACAATATCTTTACCGCCGGCTTCCTCGTTTGTTCCTTCTACAATTTTAGTCAGTTTACTTTCTTTTAAAACGAATTTGACCATTCCGGCATCGCCAAACAGATAATCTGTACCACCACCACCGGTGATAGTGTCATTACCGCCACTTCCAAATAAATAATATTCTCCACTGCCTTTGCCGGTGATTGTGTCATCACCATCCTCGATAGGCTTGAAGAAAGCTACTGCTGATGCAGCCGCTACTTCTCCATCATCACCAAACAGAAAATTCTTACCTGTCCCATTGGCAAAGAGCGTATCATTTCCACTATTGCCATACAGATAATTTTCGGCACCACTGTTGGAACCGGAGATAGTATCATTACCAGCTCCACCGGTAACTAAGATATTTCCCGATCCCTTATATTCACTAAAATCAATTGTGTCATTTCCATCATTACCTTCGATATCAAATTGATAATTTCCTTCACCGGACACCTGAAGACTGTCGTTTCCGGCACCACCTTTAAAGATGATCTTTCCATTATTTTTCACACTGTACTTCTGTTTACCACCAAAATAATCCGGCGAAGAAACCTCAACAGTTCCATTAGCTTTTGTTTCAACCTTGATGCGCTCATTATTATCATTTAGATCGCCATTTATACGCTCAGCTGAACGGGAACCGACATTGATAATCAAGTCACCGTTTGCCATCTCCTCTGCAAGCACAGGAACTCTCTTGAATTTGAAATCGAAATTGACTATAGTAATAGGAGGTGTTATGTTCCAGCGCCTTGAAAATTTAAAAAAGAACAGATTTATTTTCAGATAAGCAAAAAGTTCTGCGTAGATTTTTCCACTGATATCAAATATGGCTAAAGGAGCAAGCACCGGACTTCCATAGGTAAATTCATTGAGGAAATTCTGAGCCAGTTCTCTGAGCCGGACCTTATTATCGTGGTTTGGATCATAGAGTGAAAAGTCAATATTAATCCCTATTCCTCCACCAGCACCTGCTTCTGCTACTCCGACATTGAGTGCGATCGCAGCAGACAGTTTACCCCACAACTGAAGCTCATATTGACCGGGTTTATGCTGTATATAAAAGCCATCAAGCAATAGTGATGCGTTCTGGTAATGCCCCAGTATAAACTGTTTTATTCCTGAGGTATCATATCCAAAGGCGAAATCGATTTTAGCGCCGATACCCACACCTATATTCAATCCCAACGGGCCGTAAATACGGATAAACTTATCCCATGTAAATTCAAAGCTGAGCGCAGGCATATCATAAGTCACCAGATCGGCATCTTTTCCCATAAAAAGCCCTATGGCCTGCATGGGATCTTTGATTATCGGAAACTCCCATTTACCATTTTTAAGGCTTCCCATCTTTTTGAATGTTGACACAGATGACGATGAACTGCCATTGAATGAAGATTCTATGGTACCCTTCATTTTATCGATATCACTCTTTACATAGCTCTCAAATTTGGCGATATCTGCAGCAGTATTCTTCTTTTTAAGCGCTCCGATATTGTTTAAACTGATAATACTCTCACCAGGTTTGTTTACGCCTCCCATCAGATAAAAATCACCGAAAGAGATAATGAAATGATCTCCGGGCTGCACTGACAAGCTGTTTACCAGAGTTATTATATCAGCAATTGCATAAATCATTCCTGCATCAAATTTTCCATACTGAGCAGCCAGATCAAGCGGAGTAAGGCTCATTCCCAGGTCTTTGAGTACAGGCAGCGGTGATGTTATAAAATCGATCATCGGCTGCAGAGGTTCGGTGTATTTTTGTATATTGGTCAAAAATGGCATAATAACGTTGGAAATATATTCTCCGAAATCAAGTGATATGTCTTCGAATCCGGCCTTTTTAACTCCATCTGCAACATCATTTGCAGCAGTCGAGTATTCCCATAGAAAAACGAAATCTGCATTCATGGTGGGAAACCGTTTTGCGGTTGTATCACTCAGTATACCCAGTGTCAATCCAAGATCAATATTTGCAGATGCATCAAAAACAGCATTCATTTTTATGGATGAAATATTTTTTAGAGTAACTTTATTGCCTTTATCATTGGAAAAGTTAACATCAAGGTCAGCATTAATATCTATATCATGACCACTTTCCTTTTTACCATCTGCTTGTACTTCAAGAAAACCAAGAGAACCTTTCAAAGTAATATCCGGATTTACGGTTCCCTCAATGGTGAGCTCGGAGCCATCACCTTTTGCCAGAGCCACATAAAAACCATCTCTGTTATTAACACCGATTCCGATATCCAGATGCCATTTGATGGTTACAGAAACATTACCATCGGTTTGCAGACTGATACCCGGTACACCAAGATCGAAAGCCACATCTTTACCTACTACATATTCACCGCCGATTCTGAAATTCCATTGAGCAAAATCATCCTGTGATGGTCCATTTGAATCGAAATTATAAAAATACCAAATATCCTGATTATCGATATTAACCGATCCTTCAGAAGCCGTAGATGGAATCCAAATGGTATCTTTAGAGGAATTTTCCAGAAGTGAAAGCCCGCCATCCCTATTTGAGAGTGCCTTAAAAATCATCTGTGCTACTTTTTCGACCCCTTCAGGACCATACAGCCGTCCGGCTTCAGAAACCAGATTTCGCAATCTATCAATAATTTCAGTGCGAACATCCTCGATGAAATTGGCACCATTTGTGAATGGTTTTCCTGCACCAGGTAAATCTTTATCTTTAAGGGTTGTGTTTACCACAGTCTGTACAGTTCCCAGGAACATATCGATCCCATCGAGAACAAGGCCGATCTTATCGAAGAGATTCATTTCCGAGAAATTAAACAAAGCAAATTTTATTTGTTTATCGATTGCTGTTAAATCAAGCAGAACTTTGTGTTCACTATCAACTTTCTGAATGTCAGCAGGATCTTCATTATGCTCCGGGAGTACACCTTCGCTATATACAGATACAAACTCGAGGCCATTTTTGACATTTTTAAGATTTGCCCGGTCAGTTCTTTCGGTATACGTACTTCCATCTTTAATTCCGTCAATATATATAGATCCGATCTTTTTAGTATCTGATGGGAAGTAAACCGGCAGTTCGCCATCGATATACCCTTCCAGCCCCGCATCAAAACCGATTTCACTTAATTCAAGATATTTTTTAACTTCAGTTTCCGGAGTCTTATCATAAATCTTACCTTTAATGATACCTTCCAGACTAATGTCTCCGCCTTTTACGTAAACACCCAGAGGTCCGATAGCCAGATTGAAATTGATGTTGTCATCTTTTAAATTTACAGTTGCCTCAAGTCCGGTATTCTGGTAAACGACAATACCTGAAGTCCCACCCACGGTTGTAGGTATTTTTATCCCGAAATCCAGTATTGCCGCAACCGAACCATTGACCACAAAATCAGACGCCCCTCCAATGTTAACATTCTCACCACCGAAATTGAGGGTTTCAGTAATATCCAATGGAAGTACTTTTTCAAAGCTGTCATTATAATTGAGCACAAAACGGATTTTTACGTTATCCGGTTCTGTTGTATCCAGCTTAATCTCCAGAGCACCTGCTTTAAGCCCCAGAGACTGTTCAAAAACCTCTGCCAACAGCTGAAGCCCGTTAACTTTCTCTGTTCGCAACCGCTCGATAAGACTCTGTATCTTATCGTTTATACCAATCAGCTCACCAACGCTCTTGTTTATAATTGGCAGCTTATGTTTCATAGCCTCACTCAACAGAGTATCAAGAATTTTAGGCAGATTGTCCAGAACAAGGCGGATCACCTGCTCCATACTGAGATTGGGAAGAGTTGTGAAGGCCGGGTTGAGACCAAACGAAGAATTAAATTTTTGAGTTCCTCCTACATTGCCAATGTAATTAATCTTAGCCGTACCTGCTTCGCCACCTGCGAATATCTGCACCGGTAAGCCGGTTACAAACAGATGAGCGTCCAGATTACCGGTAAGATTTAATTTCGGCAAATTATCTTTATCAAATATGCTGCTTCTATCATTTTTATCTCCGCTCAATCTTTCGATTAATTCTTTGAGAGTAAAGCTATCACCATCAGTCATACCAGCTGTAATTACAGCAGCTAAATTACTGGTAGCAACCAGATCCACCCCTATCGGACCAAGACTGGCTTTAGCCTGAATACCTTCAATCACATAATCGCATGTATCAGGAAGAATGGCCGGATTTAAAAAGGCTTCAACCGATCCGCTTGAAGGAAGAGATGAAAAAAGTTCTATTTCGGATTTAAACTGATCGGATGAGAATGATACGCTTACACTCTTGATTTTGTATAGCTTTCCGTTTATGGTAATGTAAGAATTGACATCTGCTTTAGTTATCATTCTCGATGTGGTATCATATTTTTCGATAGTCTGGGTCAGTTTGCTAAGATCTGAACCAACCGTAAGATTGACGATGTTCCAATCATCACTCCTTTTCGCACCGGTAATATCAAAAGAACCTGTACTGTAAAAATATCCGATTTCTTTATTCAGGTCCTCAGTATCTGTAATTGCACTGTTTAATGTAACGGTTGCAGTAGTACCGGATATCTGTACGTTGGTAATCCGTCGATAAGAATTGCCGATTGCAATGTAGCGCCCCACATCAGATGTAGAAAATTTCACCTTCAGATCATTAGATAATACCTGAGTGATTGATGCTCCGGCTACTTTGATATTTTTAAGTTCAGTAAGATCGCCCAGAAAACCAGTCGGTTGTGATATTGCCTCATTGAGAGTAACCGTTATTTCACTACTGAGAAACTCCACTTTATTAACTGTATATGATTTCATTCCAATCAATATTTCTTTACCAACATCTGAATAAGAGAAATAGCGTTGAGAATCATTTGTCATAACAGTCTGTTTCAGCTTTGTTCTATCTGTATCAATTCTGAAACTTACTAATGGATCTCTGTTACTGTAATCGAGCGCTGCTACCAGAGGTAAAGCAGCACTTGGTGATGATATCAGTGTTTTGTCAACTGTCCTGTTTAATGTGTCACTTACTGACGCGGCACCGGATTTAGCTATACGGTAGTATCCTGACCCTATGCGGACTATCCGGCCTACCTGGTCACTGGTAAAGTTAAGTTTGGTAAGGGCACTATCCACACTCGTTGTATCTGAAGATGGAACCAAAACCTCATCCAACCCTTCACCGATGGTCACAACCTGTTTTACTACATCTTCTCCGGCAGTTATCTGCTCTACTCTTTCAATTTTGTGAAATTTATTTCCTATTTTTATATACTGCCCGGATTGTTCTGCCCCGAAGACAATCGCATTACCATCAAGATCAATTTCCGGACTGGTGATAGTGAGATTTTTAAAAGTACCAGCAACATCTTCAATTTTACCTTCCAGGCCAGATCCAGATTCCCTGTATTCCTTCAAAGAAACCGATCTGGTCATACTTCCATCAGCATGCATAATATCAGACACATCAATTATAGTAAAACTATCAGCACCGATCTTTATCTGCTTGCCTGTATATTCAGCCTTTATCCAGCTGCCAGGAACATTATTTTTTACATCAGTACTGCTGAAATCACGAACAATTGTTGATTTTACAAACTGAACCAGATTAGATGTTATGTTATCGGTTGTCAGATTTTTGAGTTCCGGTAACGTACCAACAGTTGCATTCAAGGGTGTTGAGGATGCAACATACTGATTTAGTCCAAGGAGTAATTCTTTTTTGCCACCATTGCTGACTTCAGTAACACTGGTGATCATCAGGCCGGTATATCCGCTTATCTGGATTTCTTTGTTAAGAAGCATTTCTTTTGTATGTTCGCTTTCCGGTTCAGAAAAACTCAGAATGGAACCACGAGACCCGATATTTGTCATAACCTGATCTGCTGCACGAATCGAAAATTGAGTATTGTTCAGTCTGAAATCCGAAACAAATACACGATCAGCAATATCTGTAAGATTGAAAGAAGATGTGGACAGTTCCTTTATTTTTGCACCGTCGATTTTTCCATCGGCGGGCAACACCTTGCTTCCGTCATTATAGGAAATATCCGACCCGATTATACCGAATCTGGAGCCGATATCAGAACCGTTTACCGCCTCAATTCTAAATTTACCTTCAGTATACCTGGAATTACTTACAGATACATCTGTACAGATCAGTTTAATTTTTTTGTTATCAAATATTACATCGACTTTATTTTTTGTAGCCGTTTCAATTGCACTGATAAGTGCGTTCATGTCCTGAGTTGCACCAAGATCATGCAGGTTAACCCCATACGAAGATCCATCATTGAGATAAATCATCACATCGAATGAATTACCAGAATGAACAGGCGATTGTAATCCAACAGTCGCACCAAAACCAAGCTGATAATATCCATCTACAGATCCGGCATTGGATATCGATATTGCAGCATTCGAAGAACTGCTTATCAATCGTAACTTGAGCCGTGAGCCATCCAGTACCTCCACCACTACTTTTCCGGATAACGCACTTATCGCATCGATCTTATTTTGAATCTGTCCTGCAAGATCGAGTACCGTCGTATTATTTATGGTTTCCTGGGCAGTTAAACTTATTAATCCGGTGTATGACTTTGCCCCTTCATTGATAGTTATATTGAAAGCAGAATTACAGCTCAATTTACCAGCAATAAAAGCTTTGGTATCTGCTGTATATAATGATTGTGGCTTTCCGTTGATGCCCAGAGTTGAACCTTTTATCTCAAATGCAGTCTTTAGGGAGGAGATTACAATTCTATTATTCTCAATTGTTGCATCAAACGAATCGATATCGATCAGGCGATCACTATCACTTATTTGAGCCCCTCCAAGAGCAAAATTGATAGCCTCAACCAGAGAATTTAAATTTTCATAGCGACCTGCTTCAACAGCTTTAACCGAGTAATCTTTTGAATTAACCGTTATTTTAAATATTTCCTGATCTTTGGTATATTTAACAGGGAATGTTACTGCGGAAGTACCTGTTAATTTATATCCCAGATTTTCAGCACTTGTACTTGTAGCGAATCCAAGTTCGGTCGAAGCTGCATTTGTGGTATCTACAGAGATGGAAAACGTTTTATTTGACGAGTTCAAGGTAAAAACAAGGTACCCGCCATTTTCTTCAACCGAAATATCAGAGGAGACATTTGCATAAGCCATTGCAGCCTCAATGTCATCTATCAGCTCTGATGTGTTTAAGTTATTGGTTGTACTTTCTTTAGCTATAAAAATCGTGTATTTCGTACCATCATAAAAAATATTGAACATAGCATCGGAAGTCAATTTACCTATTGCAGGTAAAGATACCGGAGCAGTAATTGTTCTGCTTGATTCAAGATTGAAAGAACTTGATGCATCGACAGAAGCAACTACCGGGGTTGAAATGACAAGTTTCCCATCTATGCTTGATGACGCACTTAAATCGAATTTATCTGCTAAATCAACTATTGAACTGTTTAATACAGCCTTAGAAAATGCATCGTTGATCTGTTTAACCAGTTCCGCACTCTTTGTATTCGCTAAAGTATCATCTTTTTTAACAGTTACTTTATATGAATTGGTGCCATCGGAAAAATTAAATATCAGATCCTTGGAGAGTTTACCATCTCCGGGAAGTACCGCCGTACTCATAATATCGTTATTCTGTGTGGATCGGATACCCAGTGATGAACCAGCAGCATTAATGGCATCAACAGATACTTTATATGCTTTACGCGATTCTGTCTGATCCATAATGCGTTGTATACGCAAAGAACCATTGAAATTAACGGCACTGAATCCAAGAGTTGTCAGATCAAAGCTACTCATTGTCGATCCACTCTTAACCGCATTTTTCAATCGAACATTTATGTCTGAAATCAGAGAATCAATTCCAGTATTATTTTGCGTTTCGTATTTAGGCAGAAAGACCTTGTAAATATCAGGACTGGAATTGCCAGATTCTACAGTAATTGTAATGAATGTATCGGATGCTAAAACACCGGCAGGTTTGACCATCTCAGGAGAGGTTAAAATAAGAATCTGCCGGTTTTCGATTCCCTCAACCATACCAACCAGTCCCAATTGAGCATAGGCAACTGTATCAGCCAATTTATTAACGATTTTGATACAGCTAACCCCGGATGAATTGGGAATAGTCTTAAAGGCGATTCTATTACCAATAACACTTGCCTCAATTTTTCCGGACAAGGAGCTTGTGGTTATCTTATCATTTAACTGGACAGCCAGATCTTCATTGCTCTTATTATTCTCCGTTTCTGCAGCATTCAGAAAAATATCGATATAAGTGGCGCCGTCAACAGAAATTGAAATACTCAAGTCTTTGGTAAGTTTACCAGAAGCATTCACCTTCTGATCACCGGTAAGCTCCCCACCCTCTTCCATATCAAATGACAACCCCAGATCAGTTATGGCAGCATTTAATGTCTCCGGCGATAGTGAAAACTGAGTTTTCTTAAGACCATTTGATTCAATCGTAAGTATGTTGCTGACACTGTTGAGGGTGGCGCTAAATCCATATTCCAGATTGGCATCACCCAGTTTTGTCCTTGCATCACCGACTTTTCTGGCCGCAAGAAGTGCATTGGTAATGTTTACATCTGTTAACACCATGTTTGCACCGATATTAGCCACATAACGGTCCGCACCAACCTGAATTGTAAACTGTGAATCTTTTCCTAAAGTACTGCTTGAAGTCAATGAGTCATCTGCAGTTAACAATATCTTTAAACCTTTATTATCGGTTACAGCTGTTTCAGTAACAGGAAGACCTAATGAATTCTTCGTACTATCAGCAGCTATGAACGAAAATTCGCCCTTACTTGACTTAAGAACAAGCTTGTGATCTGATGCAACAGCACTGAAGCCATAAGCATCTGAAGTAAGATCAACAGCAGCCCCTGATTTCTTGGCGTTTTTAAGAGAAAGATTTATGGTGTTTATCAGGCTATCTATGGAAGGATTTCCTACAGTTTTATTCTGTAGAACCGTAACTACAAATGTAGCACCATCAAAGGTAATCTGGAATTCAGAATCAGATGAAAGTTCATTTCCCATTGGTTTGATAGCAGCAGTAATTTTATTCGCGCTATCCTCCACTTTAGATTTTCCATCAACAAGCCCCAGATAGTTTTCAGAATCAGCTGCAAGAGAAAACTCCTTTTTACTTGATGATAAAACCAGCTTACCTCCAGAAAATCCGGCTGAAAAATCATATGTTGAATCTTCTGTAAGATCAACGGTCGAACTGCCCTTCTTGGCATTCTTTAATCCGGTGTTATCCAGATATTCTGCAATTTTTATCACCTCAGTACCTTTCGGAACTGAAATTAAAAATACCTCATCACCGATTACCAGTCTGAATAATGAGTCACCAGGTAATACAGTTCTAGGGGTTGCATAAGAAGGTGATAACGTAATCTCCTGGCTTGCCCAGGTTCCATCTGAGGAAAGTTGATTACTGGTTACACCCAGCAGATCATTTCCATCAGTATATTTACTATTTAAAATATATGTTGGGCATTCGATTTCGAACTGATTTACAACAGATGACTCGATAACAAGTTTGCCCTGGTTGTTTATGGATGCAGAAAAGCCAAGAGAGGTACTTCCATCTTTTACTGCTGCCAGTGCATCATTGAGATCCTCTAAAAGATCTTCAAGGCCATTGTTATCCTCTGTATCATTTGAATCCAGAATGACTTCGTAAACACCTTTATGAGGATCACTGTTGATTAATATCTTTAAAACCGCATCATTACGCAATATACCACTGATCACAGCATCGGGTGCAACCGCTGTATAAATTTTATCCGCCAGAAGTTTGGAAATATCAGGGTTTTCAGCTGTTTTAGATTCACCACCCAGTTTAATACCAATGGTCATCGTTAGCCCGGCGGAACCGGTAATCTCAAATTTTGAGGAACTTGAGAGCCCTGCGATATTTCCGTATTCAACATGAAAATCGGCAGGCAGCTGAATTCCCAAATCGAGAAAAGAGAAGTTCAGTTTATATGTGAGCTCCTTTTTGTCCGGATCATAATTAAAACCATCATCTCCATCCACAACTCCTAATTGAGTAATCAGCAGATCCAGCATCTCGTCAATATTTTTAAAATTGGGCTTTGATAGTTTTTCATCTGCATATAACGTTTTGCTGGGATCAGTTGAATTGTAAAGTATTTTTTCAGAGATCTTTTTGCCCAGATCCATTGCTTTGGAGATAGCGTCTTTTGACAGTATACCAGTATCAAGCTGGAATATATCACTGGAGCAGATTTGACCGATAAAATCAACAACATATTTTATCTTTTCTGCTACAGATTCAGCAGTAACGATATCACTCAAAGGACTGTTGAAACTGATTGACTGGTATAGTTCATCTGTATCAAACTGGTAAGCTGTACTGCCAAGGAGTCCTGATGAACCACCCATGTTTAAATCGATCTTGCAACTGGCGATATTAATCGATTTGGCAGCTGCAGAGAGATCCAGTTTCAGTTTTCCACTGCCGCCAGTAAAACTAATTGTAGATGGATTATTCAGATCAGCTACAGTAATGCCGACATCTTTTATCTCTATGAAATTATCTTCGTCTTTATTACTTGTAGAAAGATTAAAGAAACCGTATTGAAGTGCTTCATTACTGAGAAGTGCTTTAAGTCCGAAATCTATGTCAAGATTCATTATTTCGTATTTCGAAGATGAATCTATCAATGTATCAAAGGCAAATTCTGATGTTACTGTGACAGTTTTAGTACCATCATCGAGTCCCAGGACCTTCAGGTCAATAGTCAGTTCACTTGTTAGTGTAACAGATGTATTCAGTCTTATTTTATTGTTCGCAGTATCATCTGCCGATGTTGTATTAATAGTCACTATTTTAATTTTTTCATCGGTAGTTTTATCTGTTAAATCATCCAGCCAGGTGCTGCTGTAACTGCCTGTGATCAGAGTATTCAGCTTTTTAATGTACTCACCATAAACCGCATACACCTCATTTGATCCTGAAGGAAGGCTTGAAAGAAGATCCACTCCCCCACCATTATTTTGAGCACTGAGCAGGTCACTTAATGAAACATCCTCTTTAACAAAAGGTACTTTGAATTCTATCTGCGAAATAGAACTTATGAATTGTTTTAAAAGGATCTCCTTTGCAACACTCCCGAAAGCTTCCTCATCTATATCGAAACCATTTGTACTGATTGTCATCACATCAATTCCGGTCCGACCGATAACAATGCCTGATCCATACTCAAGGGTTTTTATGGACATGATATTCTGCGGATTTGGATCACCAACTTTGTAAGTAAATGTTATGCCATTTGCACTCAGTATTTCATTGAAAATGGGAAGCTCCAGAGATATTTTATCGATGGCCAGTTCGAAAGATTTTGTGTTGCAATCAAATGAACCTGTCAGCACCTTTCCGTCTGAATCAGTATCTTCAAAAACAGGAGCCAGTGAACCGATATTCAAGGATGCGTCATCAGCTGAAATGGAAATCACATTACTTTCAGTACAGCTCAAGGTAACATTCTGAAGACTGAATACATTTCCAATATTGATCGAATCAAGAGTAAGTGAGCCATCAAATTTAAAATCAACAGGATTTGCCAGATCAAATATATTATCATCTGTGATAATAATATCGAGAGTTCCTGATACATTTTCGCCCTCTGCGCCAAGCATCAGATTACCACTGAATTTACCATTAAGATCTGTTTCCCAAGTGTAATCAGGTGTCGATGCCAACAGCTCTTCGAGTGTGATTCTGTAAGTATCATCGCTCTTTTTCAAGGAGAAAGCCACATTACTTGAAATTCCTAAATCCTTAACCACTGCATTCAGATCAAAAGCACCAACCTTGAACATAAATTGTGGATTAAGATTCGACAGTGGATCATAACTATCACTATCCTCAGCGACAACTACATTACTGTTCATTGATATGTTGCGAATCTCAAAGAACAGGTCACTATCCTTCATGGAATAGCTTTCTGGATCATTAAGAAATCCAGTCAGATTCAATCCAAAAGAGAAATCGGATTTGAAAGCGATTTCCAGTTTCAGCGGGAAACTACCATCACAAAGATCACCAAGATATGAAGCGAAATCGACGACCTCATCAACATAAGCTTTAATATCCATTTTTATGTCAAACCGGACATCCTGGTTAACTTCATCATAGGATGCGTTTACCTCTATATCACTGTTATTTAAAACCTCAAGAGAGCCGATCCTTTGCAATATGTAGTTTTTAATTGATTCGGCTAATTCATAATAAGTAAGTTCCTTATCAGGAGAGATTGTAGAGAAATAGTCTATAATCGCTTCATCAAAACAAAACAGGTCACCGAAATTCTGAGTTGGAGTAAAAGAAGCCGGTACTACTGGGCCACCCCCTCCACCACCACCCAGGAAATTCATGGCATTTTTCAGGAGATTGGTAAAACCGGATGTCTTCCCTTTGGAATACTTTATTGTCGTATCAGTACTGCTAATAGTGTTATTAACAGAAGGCTGCAGATTTCCGGTTGGATATTTCTGGGCTGATGCGTAAATCGCTTTTGAGACATCAGTTGGAATTTTTGCTTTGCTTGATTGTTTTACAACAATGTGAAACGAATCATAAGTAACAGGACCAGGGATTATCAACTCAGAAACAGTCTTTATAGCATTTTTTAAGTTTTTAAGTTTTTCTATTGCTGGATTAGGTTGAGACAGTGTTGCCAGCCGTTCATTTATATCATTTGTCAGTTCTGTTTTAATGGCATCTGTACCGACATATATTGTGGATATATCGATAGTTGCTTCGTTGATATCCTGATCAATAAATTTAAAAATTATTTCAGAAATATCTGAATTAGATTTACTTTTATCATAAATAATTTCAAATGCCATACCAGTATTGTGTGCCTGTTGCATTCTTCCCAGATCGGTAGTTGCCTTTATTTTTGAATTATCTTCATAACCTGCTTTGCTTATAGATCCTACACTGCCTATAAGGTCAATATTGGCATCAATAACAGATTTTAAATATTCGGATAGATATCCGGTAGCATATGTATCGATAATTCCAGAAGCGAAATAGGTTGGTCTTTGTATTTTCAAATCTGACCAATTGGCAGTGTTAGTATTTCTTAACCACCAATAATCATGACCTTCATTGAGCTTTTTTAAATCAGCTATGACAGAAATGTAACCAGTTACACCAGACTTTTCACCATATTTCCTACCAATCGCACGTTGAAAGAGCTTTATTGATTGTACAAAAGAATTATAATCATCAGCATTTGTTTTCGCATCTACTCTTCCTGTGATTTTCAATGGAGTACCATTTGAGTCACCATATCCAAGTTGATTAAGTCTGTATTGAACCTGAATAACATCAAAAGGATCGTTTTTCATGCCAGCACCAACTGCACCATTCAGCACAACTGGTAAAAACGTTTGATTCTGAAGGAAATTCAATGTGGTATAATATGTAAAGTCACCGGGATTGGGTGAGTCTGAGCTGCAAAAGTAATCCTTATCCAATACTTTAAGAATTACGTTTTCCTTGGAATTATTTAAGGGAATGAATACGAATTTGCCACTTTCTTTAAATTTTAGTGCACTATCCACGAATAGTTTGTTACCATTTAATAGTGTAATTAATCCATTTGCATCGACTGTCAGATCATCATATTTCTTATCAACAGAATTCCATTGGACAAATGCAAATTCATATTTAGCACCAGTCAGCTTATTTCCATACTTTGAAGTTCCCTTACTGTCTGTTGCTCCAAATAGTATGTCCAGATTATATGAAGTTGTATCATTTACAGATGTCTGTAGATATGCATCTGAAATCACTGGTATTTTGGGGTCCACATGATAATGATGTGTATGTATATTATATGGCTTGACAAAGGCAAACAGAGCGCTATCACCATTGTAAGGGTTGTTATTGTTTGAATAGTATGAGCTGGTAATACCTTGAGCGATATTTGATGCACCTGCAACAGCATTACTGGCAGTTCTTTTATCATAATTAATATTGGTAGAATAACGCCCAAGAATATTAAAAATTTGAGCTTCAATGACTGGATCACGATTAGGATCTGCAGCACCATTTGTGCAATCATCCCAGTTTTTAATATCTACACCAGTACCAACCTGATGGCCTACATGAGGAGTACTGATACCTCCAGCTCGTAATGATAAGCCGTTTGATTTTAAATTATACGGTGATTCTTTACCAATCCATAACATTGAATTTATCGCCCAGTTGGTACCCCACCGTTCAACTTGAGCTCCCATCCCTCCAAGATACGTTTCTTTTAGAGTCCATTCACCACGCCAATACCCTACTGCATCTGGTGTTTTTCCGCTATTTTCATTGGGGAATTTCTCAGTTGCCCCTAGTCCCGGGTCTGGATCATCCATTTCAGACCAGAAAGGAGCATTTTGTGCCGATAACCAACTTGATGCGTTGCTGATTTTAGGAATACTTCTAAAATCAGCTTTGGCGTTTGCTAAATCATTAACTTTCTTCGCTTCTACCGGACTAAATAACCCACTGTCACGATATTTTGATTGAACAATACCGTTAAACAATATCAACGCCTGATAAAATTTAGATGGTAAACCACTGATAATCATGTTTCTATTGCCATCTACATCGACAGGCGAAAAAGCCTTCATATAAGCCCTGGTCATGGGCTTTGTGGTTTTAGAACCAAATGTTGGAAAATAACTGGAATCCCTTGCCGGGATGCCCAAAAATCGTAATCTTTGCTGAACCCGTACCACATCGTATGTTTCATTTGCACATTGATACCCGACATCATTGTTCAATAACATCGGGCTGAAACCAGGCTCTACACGAAATAAATAATCATGGTTAGGTTTTAAGCCTCCATTAACCGTAACCTTAAATTTGATCTCACCAACAAAACCTCTATCAGTATATTGATCGGTCGATAAAATTGAATCTTCACTGAGCCATGGTACAACATAGAACACACCTTTATTAGGTCCTGTGGTGTAAAAGTCTTCATGCTTTAGTATAAACCACTTATCCGTTATATACTCATCGCTGAAAGTTATATCGGCGCTGTTGTTAGAAAACGCATCCCCAAAAACATCTTTGAGGTCTACTCTTAAAACATCACCTGTTCGCATTGTCTGAAAACCAGTCGATGTTGCAGGTGTATATTTCAGGTTGATTTTATTGCCAACCTTTACTAATTCCAGTTTTCCAAAGGTTGAAACCGGATACCTGGTATCACCAACTTTACCTGCGCCATAGAATTCGGTTGTGTCCAGCTCTATATCATTCAGATTTGCATTTATAGTTCCAGTTGCTTCAATAATTGTCCATTCTTTTGGTGTTGAATAATCAAAATTATGGATCGGACCAAAAAGTCCTGTTCCGGCAACTGTTATGGAATTTTTTGAAGAGGATAGGGATCTGATCCTCAATTTTACCTTCTTGCCGGCTGCATTAATATTAAAATTGCCACTTACATTAAATGTATCCCACCCAAAGTCTTCCTGTTCCCCGCTATCTATAAGACCGAGTGTACTTTCGTGATAATTAAACGTCCTGTTTTTTGAAAGATTACGGCTATTTTCACTGGAATCATTAATTTCCCAGAGTATTTCATCTCCACCATTCAGAGTGTTTGGCAAAGTTTCAGGAAAAGAAATCCCGCTAATATAATTGAGGTAGATAGATTTTTTATCCTCCCCAAGTTCCAATTGAAACTTCTGTTTTAAAAGGTAATTGGGATTTCCATAGGCATCGCGTAATTCTTTAAAATCCACTGTATCAATATTAAATTTGTCATGACTGAAACCTGTAATAACAGAATCAGCTTCAATAATTTTCCATCGATAAGAATGTGCAGCATCAAAACTGGTTGAAGTGTACCCGCCATTTGCACCTGTTAATCTGATGGTATATCGGTTTTCCCGATCAGCCTCGATATTGAGATTTCCTTTGATTTTCAACAGGTCCCAACCAGTTCCCGGAGCCCCATCAGGATCAGACATGTCAACTCTTGTCATCCAGCCATTATAGCCTTGATATTGAACTGTACCATTTGCTTCTAAGATATTAATGAGAATTTTTGAAGTGCCTACACGCCATGTGCTTTCAAGTGCAGAAAAAGTAATTGTATTCTCAGTATTTCCAGTAATTGTTCTGACTGCTTCAACACCAACATTGTCATTGGAAGTATTTTTTTGCTGCAGACGAACTGTATGTCCGGTCAAATCTGATAAACCAGTAACTTTGCCAAATTTGATCTCAGTTCTGGCGGCATTTAAAGAAGTATATGCTTTGTTTATAAATGATGGGTGGTAAATGGATGCTTCTATTCTCTCACCTGCTGCAAGTGTCGGTTTCCATTGATCAAAAATTCTGATGGTAGAATCATCATTGTAGCTGATGGTCTTTGTTACAGGACTACCGACATTTGCATTACTGCTATCTTTAATCTGGAAAATGACCGTATGATCTTTTAGCGCACCAGTATCATAGCCAGCTAAAGCCATGTTGAAGGTTGTGCCTATATTTAATTTGGTAAAATCATCTCCTTGTATAATATAAGTCCCGTTTTCGACTCCCCATTCATCAGCACTATTCTCTGCATTTGTTTCGCTTAAAGCTGCGGGTACAACCACATTCAGCTCAGAAGATTCTGTTACCTGAAATAATTCAGGTATATCATACTGATATTGATCATCAATTCCATCTCCGGCCAGAAGCAATCGTGGTTCAAGAGTCTCAAGTTTTAATGTATGTTGTTTTGAGATCTTTTTTTGAGCTTTTTTCTGTTTCCGTGTATCCTCACGACGTTTTTTTCTGAGCAGGCTCATAAAATGTCCTTTTTTCCGAGCAGATCTGATGCAGTTCCACTCTGACCGTTAAGATATTAATTTTTGTTTTTTACAAATGCTAATGGTCTGTTATGATATAACTTTAAACATAATAAACATTTATCTGTTTATTTCCTAAACACTACATACCCTGACCCGAATTTTAGCAAATACAATTTGAGCGAGGGAGCAAAACAAACCAAAATTCCATAATAGATGATTAAATAATTTATTGAAATATAAATGTCAATTTATAAATAATTCAGTGCTTCAATTTTAATAATTTCTCTTGCTGAAATAAGGAAGTGTTATTCTGAAGCGCAAAAAAAAAGATTAGCTGTAAATGAATTTGACAGGACATTATCTTTTGGGTAAGCTATTTGGCAACTATTTATATAAAATTTTTATCTATCTGTTTATTCTTAATCAGTTTTGAATCAAAAGCCGCTCATCCTTGTAGAGCTGAGTCACCGAAGATCGTATCGAAGGAGTGCAGATCAGATTGATTTGGCTTGTACTTCGACCCTCCTTTGTAAGAACTACGGAGGGCTCAAGTATGAGCGTTAATATGAAGCTCATATTTCACCAGAGAGCTCTTCGCCGCTCATCCTTGTAGATCGAGTCACCGAAGATCGTATCGAAGGAGTGCGGATACAATTTGATGATTGAATTTGCATTTATTCATTTTTAACATTATATAATTAAATCAGATACTCAAAACAAAACATCTTCAATAATTACTTTCCAGTAACCAGTTTGAATACAGTTCCGAAATCAGTCCCTGCATAAAGTTCATCTTTATGAACCAGTAACGTGGTAATTTTAATTCCAGGAGGCAAACCTTTGTTAATACTTTTCCAGCTTTTTCCCTTATCTTTTGAATAGAATATACCGCCATCACTGCAATCACTTTCAGCCTCATCATACATGATAGTGTAAGAATCTTTTGGAAATGTCCCGGCGAAAACTACCGATCCTAAATTTGCGAAACATTTAACAGATATATCATCTGGCAAACCAGAATCGGAACTGGTCCATGTATGGCCCTTATCAGAAGAATAATCTATATTAATCGCACCACAAGCCCCGCCATCGCACTCTAATTCCCTTCCTCCGTAAATAATGTTTCCATCCGATATTAAAGCAGAGTAATATTGTAATGCTTCTTTTTCTATCATTGTCCAGCTTTTTCCACTATCTTTAGAATGATACAAAACTACATGGTAGTCATCAGTAACAGACAAATAAACATCACTGCCACCAGCCATCAAATTATATGCAGGATCTGCATAGGGCCAGTTCATAGCGATCTCTTTCCAGGTAATTCCGTTATTTGCGGAAAGAAAGGTTTTCCAGAACTCTCCGCTTTCTGATTCATTATATGCAGCGACTCTTATAACATTTCCATTACTAACTACTACCTTTTCTTGCGCACCTGGAAATTCCTTGGCTATTGCAGTCCACGATCTCTCATTTTTAGATCTCCTAAAAACACTTGAGCCTCCAGCAAAGAGAAATGTGTCCTTTACCGCAAAATTTCTGATATGATGTTTTTCAGGTAAACCGGAATTAAACGATTCCCAGCTCTTTCCATTATCCCTCGAAACAAAGACCCCGTTAAAAGAACACGCATATATGTCTCCACAGAAAGAAACCAATGAAAATATTTCTGAATTAATCTCGTTTATTAAACCACCACGTACCGGTTTCCATATCTTTTCGTTTTCATCACGATAGAAGGCGCCATCGCTGTTACCCATGAAAACTGTTTTACCAACCTGTATAATGCTATCCCTTTTCTTGAATTCCTCATCCCGGGAACTCGATTCACATCCTCTGCAACTGCCCCCTCCACCACTCCAGGTTTTCCCTCCATTTTTGGAACTGTAATTCCCACCATAACAATAATTAATATTATTGGACATTGCATAAAGATTTGAACCTTCAGCCTGGATTTTTCCCAGACTTCTATCACCGGAAAGCTCTGCATTTACAAGTCTCCAGGTTTTGCCGCTGTCTTTTGAATTAAATACTCCGCCGTAAGTGACTGCATACAGATTGGAACTGTCAAATGCAAATGCGTATACATGTCCGCTGGTAGCACCACTCTGCTGTACCCAGTGAGCATTGGTAAAATCGGTCTTTTCAGGGACTTTTTTATCCGAAGATGAGTCTGGAAGTGAAGATGCAACAGTCTTAAAATCTGGTGATTCTTTAAGGGTGTCCTTTTTTATGCCGGTCTGGTTCTGAAGAAACATTGCCAGTATCAATAATAAATACGACACAGGCCGTACATTCATATTATCAACATGCCTTATCAGCTTAGACATCCTTTTTGCTGTATTGCGGAAAACCAGTTTCAATGAAATCATTTCAATACAAACCTTCCTGTAATAAGACCGGAATTGGAAGAAAGACTGTAGCTGTAAACCCCATTACTGATTTGGGAACGGTCCAGCACAAATGAGGTGTTTCCAGTTGATAGAGTTGATGATCTGAGACTGGCGATCTTTTTACCGGCAATCTCGTAAATTGTAAATGCACTGTTTA
>DATAMG010000021.1:0-3033 GCA_036260705.1 Chitinispirillaceae bacterium
TCCACTTTGCCCGTGAAGGTGACTGTTACCTGATCTCCGGCTTTAAGAATGCCTGCAACCTCTCCGCGGTTAAACTTGAACATTCTCTCGGGAATTCCATCAAGATCGAGATCTGTCAGGTATTCGCTTTCATTAGTAACAAAGTCATAATTTGGATCCGAAACTGCATGCACAGTACCATTCAGGAGAACGCTGCCGATATCAATACCTGATACACTGTAACCCGCTGGAAGCTCAATGTATGCAGTCACCCAATCTCCAGTACTGTTCAGGTTAAAGGTTTTCGGATCAAATGTAACTTCAGCTTCAATCGGACGAACAGTGACTGTTAGCTGATCCTGCCCGATTCCACCGTCATCATCTGCCACATTGAGGGTTACAGTATACTCTCCGGCTTCGAAATAACTGAAACTTCCTGAAACCGTACCTGTAGAATCTGGATACTCGTTTTCTTCAGAGACAGAGCCAGCTTCAACAGTCCCTTCCCCAAAGTTCCATTCGGCGGTGTGGGTATCAAGCCATCCAGAATCTGAGAAATTGCCTTTAAAGGAGACAGGATCACCAGCTGTAACCTCAAGGTCAGAACCTGAATCTATAACTGGTATAGCGTTATTTACCGTAACCAGCAGTGTGTCGTTTCCGAAATCCCCTTCTTCGTTAGTTACGGTTAAGTTGACTGTATAGACCCCATCATCGGCGTAGGTATGGGAAGTTGTAAGGGAACTATCTTCAGCAGAACCGTCACCAAAATCCCAGTGGTAAGAATAAGTGTGTGGACCTGAAGCTGTAAAGCTTCCTTCGAAGTTTACAATGGCTCCTTCCTCTACAGTCTGGTCAGATCCTGCTTCGACAGCTATAGGCGCTTTTAGAGTGGTAGCTGTTGAATTAACCCAAGTCTCATTCACATTCCCGTAAATATCCACCGTGCGCGTACCGATGGTATAATCTGTTTCGGGTTCGAGGTTGGTGGCGTTGAAAAACTCGCCAGAGGTATTGGTCTGGAAGATGTTATTAAGGTAGATTTCTGTGTGGTTGAAATCGGGGTCTGATGGATTTGTCCATGTCCAGTTGATCCAGGCTGTACCGTTAGTGTATTGAAGATTGGTAACTGTTTTACTTCCGCTAATAATGTTTTGAATAGAATCAGGTTCTCTTGTTTCGTCAATTGTCCCGTCACCATCCATATCAATCATCATCTCATATTTTTGTGTTGTGAGAGTAATTGGGATAGTAGCAACAGTGTTTTTAGTCAACGGAACTAATTCATAAACTATTTCAGTGGTTCCTGAATCAGATCTCTGCTTTAGAGTAAAATTGAAGTGCTGCTCTTCTACAGAATTTAGCTCATTCTCCGAAAAATTTGCCCTGATTTCAAAAACATATTCTTCACCAGTATTGTAAAGCAAAATTGTTTCAGGAGCGTTATAGATAGTGTTATCATACAAGTTAACAGTGTAGTTGTTGAAATAGAATGAATCCGGAATATTCCTTTCAGTTTTTCCAGAGGAAGGACCTGTATGTCTACCTTCTGAATCATAGGCACTTAAGTCCGCAGGACAATTTAAAGACCCGGAGATCATGTCTGGTCTTTCAAGAGTAAGCTCTACTGGCAGCTGTATAAAAATATTCCCTTCTTTGAATTCTATTGTCCTGTATCCAGGTTCAAAAAATTCACTGTGTTTGGTAAGGCTCTGAGTCTGTACAAACAAAGGAAATTCATTTAAAGGAAATTCGTTTGCAAAAAAAGGAGTCCCTGCTGAATCAATAATATTGGACTGATGAGTATGGCCTGCGATTACAAGTTTCACATTGTAATCTTCACAATAATCTATAAATTCCGCTCTATTAAATGCAATACAACCATCGTTCCCACCAGGCTCTGATCGGGGAACTCCGGTACTATCCGGGTTTACATCATCGACTGACGTGCATTGAATTGCCGGATGATGCATAAAAATAATTTTAGGCTTATTTCTATCCAGTTCTTTTAAAGCATCAATTTGAGTGTCATGGAGACCAGATGATTCTGGAGTAATATCAAAAGATTGACCCCAGGCCCAATAATAAGCATCGTAATCGGATAACGAATCAAGACCTATAAACATATAGTCCCCGATTTCGATTGAATAATCATTGAAGTCATCGGAAAGATAATTTTTTCTTTCCGGCAGCAACGGCTCTATTCGTTCATTATACTCTTCAAGATCATCAATTATATTTCCATTTGAATCAATAATAGCCTTAGTCCGACGATCATGGTTTCCAGGTACACAGAGAACTCTTTCCGTACAATTATTTATTGAAAATATTCCATTCCAGAAATCATCAAAATATTCCTCTTCGTTATACTCAACCAGATCACCTGTCACAAGAATTAAGGAATGGGATGGATCTAATTGATTTGCGGCAAGAATCGCCTCTGCAAAACATTCTCTTTTTTCATCCTGAGTTTCTTCACTCACATCTAATCTTTGCGGCATTCCCATGTGAATATCTGCAAAATGAACTACAGTAAAATCTTCAGAAGTAATCGAATTACTTTCACAAGTAATTATATCAGACACAAGCATGTTATTTCCATCAAACTCTCCTGTATTTCCAACAACTTCAAGATTGATTTCTTCCGCAGAAGTAACACTCGGAAGGAACAAAAAGAAAATAACTGTCGTTAAGTAAAGTCTTTTGTAATTAATGTTCACTTAAAAACCTCCCAAAATAACAAAATATTTTCTTAAACTAATTTACTCAGATTCCGCATTTTTAGGTATAGATGTTTCTTGACGTAGAACATTCACTTAAAATGAAGCAGATTATAATTTTGCTGGAGTAAAAATCGACATCAATTGAAATCATTGACTCGTAAAAGTACTTATATATAATTAAAATCTGGAAACAAAGGACCAGTCACAGAACAACCTATGTAAAGGTTTCAATTGGATTCATTGAATCTGGTCTATTTTATCATTGAGCTTTATCACTAAGCTGATTCTAAGGCCTGCTTCCTTCTTAAATAATAAAAATTTCAAAACTATT